>CABUXL010000036.1 GCA_902495525.1 uncultured Collinsella sp. | reverse complement strand
TGAGTTGGCGAGCGCTACGTTTGAGGAGATTCCCGCCCTCGTGGAGCATTATCGCGAGGACCCGCGCCAGCAGGTGATCAAGGCTTGTGAACGCGCCCTCAAACGCCATGCCAAAGAGCTTGCCGAGCGCGAGCGCGTCAATGACATGTACGAGCTTATGCATGAGCTTGGCGGCGATGGGGTGGTCGTTGGTGTCGACGAGGTGGGTCGCGGATCGGTGGCCGGTCCTTTGACGGTGTGCGCCGTCTGTCTTCCTATGGAGCCGCACGTTTGGGGTATCAACGATTCCAAAAAGCTCACGCCGGCGCGCCGAGAGTTGCTCTCAGTGAAGATTGCCGAGGTGGCGACGGCGATCGGTTTTTGCCATATTGCGCCGAAGGATATCGATGAGATGGGCATGGCCCGTGCTATCCGTACCGCCGTTGCGGGCGCCGTGGCCGATACGGGACTTGAACCCGACTGCGTCCTCATGGATGGCAACCCCTTGGGCGCCGTTCCCAACGAGCGCGACGTGGTGAAGGGCGATGCCAAAATCGCCTGCATCGCCGCGGCGTCCATCATGGCCAAGGTCACGCGTGACGAGATGATGGTCGAGTACGACGCCGAGTACCCCGAGTATCATCTAGCCGAGTCGAAGGGCTACGCAAGCCCCGAGCACATCGAGGCGATTCGCAAACATGGACTTTGTCCGCTGCACCGCGTGAGCTTTTGCGGAAACTTTCTGCAGACTGAGCGCCTTTTCTAGGTCAATTGTGGAGACAGGGACCCCTGGCGTTTTATAAACCTGCTGGTAGCGGGCCGTGTGCAACGTGATTGTTGCGTACGGCCCGTTTTTTGTTGGCATTTGGTCAGCTTTTGGTTTGCTTCCGGTACTTACCCGCATGAAAGGTGCCCTCATCATCGGGGCAATGCAGTGTGCGGGAAAGGAGACCCCATGAGTGCCGCAAGCAAAAAGAGCAAGACGCAGCGGCTCAAGGAGCGTTGGGAAAACGGCGAGCTCGACTGCGGGGCGATGACGCCCGAGTTTATCAAGGGACTCAGTCCCCGCGAGCTGGGCATGCTGGGCGAGCTGATCACCATCGACTACTTTAACGAGCGCGGCTACACCTTGCTGGAACAGGGTTATCGTTGCACCGAGGGCGAGGCCGATCTGGTGCTGCTTGATGAGCTCGACGATGTCGTGGTGATGGCCGAGGTCAAGACCAGACGCGTCGCCCTGGATTGCACCACGCGGGTCTTTCCCGAGGAAGCCGTGGACGCCCAAAAGCAACGCCGCTACCGCCGCATCGCAAGTTGCTATCTCATGGAGCATTATCCGCTCAAGGCGATTCGCTTCGATGCCGTGGGTGTCACCATTCGCGGCGGGCATATCGCCGAGATCGAGCATCAGTACAACGCGTTCGATTGGCAGGTGTCGTGATGGCGTTCGAGACGTTTGCCGTTCACGCGGCCTGCATCCGCGGCGTCGAGGCGATTCACGTCACGGTCGAGGTCTCGCTTGCCGGCGGCGTTCCGGGCATTCAGATGCTCGGCATCCCGAGTATGGAGGTGATGGAGTCGCGTGGTCGCATTCGCTGTGCGATGCGCTCCGCCGGGTTCGAGATCCCACGCTCGGGCATTACGGTCAATCTGGCACCTGGCGATATTCGCAAGACCGGTAGCGGCTTTGACCTGCCCATCGCCATCGCGGTTCTAGCGGCCGATGAGCAGATTCCCCGTGACAACCTCGATCGCTGCCTTATCGCAGGTGAGCTTGGTCTGGACGGTACGGTGCTTCCCGTCAAGGGCGAGGTGGCGTTTCAGCTATTGGCTCGCGACATGGGGCTGTCTTTTATCGCCGGCAGGTCCGACCAGCATGTGCCACTCGCGGGCGTAGATTGCGGCTTTATCGACCATCTGTCTCAGCTTGCTCATGGCATGGGCGATGCCGCACGGCACTACTTGGATTCCGAGGGTGTCGAGGCGACCTTTGAGCCCGAGCTCGACTATGCAGACGTGCTGGGGCAGGAAGTCGCTAAACGCGGCATGGCGCTTGCGGCGGCAGGAGAACTCGGCTTGCTCATGATCGGGTCTCCGGGATCGGGCAAGACGATGCTCGCACGCCGTATGACCGGCATCCTGCCCGAGCTTTCCGTTGAGGATCAGCAGGAGGCACTGTGCATCCATTCGGTTTTGGGTGAGAACATTGATGGCTTGTTGGCGGGGCACCGCCCCTTCCGCAGTCCCCACCACAGTATTTCGACCGCAGGCCTTATCGGCGGCGGGCGCCCGGTGCACCCGGGTGAGATCAGCCTTGCTCATGGCGGCGTGCTCTTTTTGGACGAGCTTGCCGAGTTTCCCACTGGCGTGCTGCAGACGCTGCGTCAGCCCATCGAGCGCGGCTATGTGAGGATCGTACGCGTCGACGGGGCTTTTACCTTCCCGTCGCGCTTTCAGCTGCTGGCTGCGAGCAATCCCTGCCCCTGCGGCTTTTTGGGCGATCGCGAGGTGCCGTGTCGCTGCTCGGCGGCGATGGTCGAGCGCTATCGGTCTAAACTGCGCGGTCCTTTGGCCGACCGTATCGACATGATGATCGATGTGACCCGTCCCGATCCCCAGGTGATTATCGAGGGCGCGGAGGGTATGTCGTCGGCCGAGTTACGTGACTACGTTGTGCGCGGTCGCGCTTTTCGCGCTTGGCGCGAATCCCGTATGGACGATGCGGATGCCGAGGCCGAGGATGACGAGACGCGGTCCATTGACGGCGTCGTTTCGACCTTTGAGCTCGATGATGCGGCGGAGAAGTGTGTGCTCGGCCTGTCGAAGCGCACGCATCTTACGGGTCGCGGCATAGTGCGCCTGGTGCGTATCGCGCGTACAATCGCCGACGTCGCCGAGAGCGAGCAGGTGACGCAGGACCACGTGCTTGAGGCGGCGATGTACCAGGGAAGGAGGGACCAATGATGGCCGAGGGGACCTTCGAGCTGCATCCAGGTGACGCGTTGTATCCCGAGACCGTTTTGGAGCTTTCTGATGTACCTCAGACGCTCTATGTGCGCGGCAACCCCGAGGCGCTTTCGATGCCCGCGCTCTCCATCATCGGCGCGCGAAAGGCCTCGCCGTATGGTCTTGCCGTGGCAGAGCTTGCGGCAAAGGTGGCGGTCGAGGCGGGAGTGACGGTTGTTTCGGGCGGCGCGGTCGGTTGTGACCAGGCCTCGGGTTGGGCTGCGGTCAACGCCGGCGGCAAACACGTCGTGGTGCTGGGGACGGGCGCCGACGTGGTCTACCCGCGTTCGAGCGCGGGACTTATTACGCGCACGCTCGATACGGGTGGCGCGGTCGTGTCGATCTCTCCGTGGGGTATGGGTCCGCGCAAGTTTGCCTTTCCGCGCCGGAATCGCGTGATCGCGGCCCTGTCGCAAGCCCTCTTTGTATCCGAGGCAGGTATGCCTTCCGGGACGTTTTCTACAGCCGAGGCTGCTATGGATTTGGGGCGCGAACTTCTTGCCGTGCCGGGGTCGATCCTATCGCCCGAGTCGCGTGGCACGAATTACCTCATTGCGAACGGTGCCTGCTGCATCATCGACGAGGAATCTATCGAGATGGCTATCTCACGCATCTACGGCACCCTGCGCTACTCTCGCCCCGATGCTCCCGGCATTGCCGACCTGAATCCAACACAGCAGACCGTGATGCATGCGCTCATCGCCTCTCCGCTCAAGGTCGACGACATCGCGGCGCTCGTTTCGCTCGATGCTGTCGGCGTACTCAAACTCCTGGGTTCGCTTGAACTCGAGGGCCTTATCGAGCGCATGATGGATGGAAGGTATGCGCCCTCCAAGTTTGCTCTTCACGCCCAGACGCCCTTCGGTCACAATGGAAAACGTGTCAATTAGAAAGGTGTTTGCAGATGCAGTTCGATCAGGTGACGGTTATCGGTGGCGGTCTGGCGGGTTCGGAATGCGCGATCCAGCTGGCAGACCGCGGGTTTGCCGTAAAGCTGTGCGAGATGCGCCCCCAGGTGAGCTCCCCGGCCCACCATACCGATCACCTGGCAGAGCTCGTCTGCTCCAATTCGTTTAAGTCGACCCGTCCAGATTCCGCTGCTGGCCTACTAAAAGCCGAGCTCGAGCGCATGGGTTCAGTCCTGCTCGATTGCGCCCATCGTGCGGCCGTTCCCGCTGGCGGCGCCCTGGCGGTCGACCGCGTCAAGTTTTCCGAGTTTGTCGAGGCCGAGGTTGCCGCCCGCCCCAATATCGAGATCATTCACGGCGAGGTCACGCAGATTCCCGAGGGTCACGTGGTCATTGCCGCGGGCCCCTTGTGCTCGCCGGCGCTGAGCGAAGAGGTCATGAAGCTCGTCGGCGGCGACGCCCTTGCGTTCTTCGATGCCGCGGCTCCGATCGTCGATGCCTCCACGCTCGATGTGGACGTGCTGTTCTCGCAGTCGCGCTACGAGGAGCAGGGGAGCGGCGACTATCTCAACGCCCCGCTCAACAAAGAGGAGTACGAGGCCTTTATCGAGGCGCTCACCACGGCCGACCGCGTGGTGCTCAAGGACTTTGAGGGCGGCGATCTGTTCCAGGCCTGCCAGCCTGCCGAGGAGGTTGCGCGCACCGGCAAGGACGCTATTCGCTTTGGCGCCATGAAGCCCGTCGGCCTCACCGACCCGCGTACTGGACGTCGCCCTTGGGCGGCGATTCAGCTGCGTGCCGAGAACAAGGAGAAGACCGCCTATAACCTGGTGGGCTTCCAGACCAATCTTACCTTTGGCGAGCAGAAGCGCGTCTTCCATATGGTGCCGGGCCTGGAGAACGCTGAGTTCTTCCGCTACGGTGTCATGCACCGCAATACCTTTGTCGACGCCCCGCACGTGCTCGATGGCACCTTTGCCGTGCCCGGTACCGGTGTGCGCCTGGCCGGTCAGATCACCGGCACCGAGGGGTACATGGAGGCCGTGGCGACGGGCCTGCTCGCCGCGCTCAACACCTATGCCGAGGCTATCGGTGCCGCGGGCGTCGAGTTGCCGTGCGTGGGCGCCCTGGGTGCGCTCGTGGGCTATGCGACCGATCCTGCCACCGTGGGCTATCAGCCTATGCATGTCAACTTTGGTCTGGTGCCGCCACTCGAGGATGGTAAGCGCCGCAGCAAGCGCGACCGCTACCAGGCCTATGCGGACCGTGCGCTCGAGGCCCTTGACGCCTATCTGGCCACTCGCCCCGATTTGTTTGGAGGCGACCGGTCATAGCCTTTGACCTGTACGATGCCGTCGACTCGTTTATCGCCTATATCGCACGTGTCGAGGGACTTTCTCCCAACACGGTGACGGCCTATGGCTCGAGGCTGGAGTGCTTTGCTTCCTGGTGCGAGCGCGAGGATATCGACGCTTTCGCTGCCGACGTGCGCACCATTCGTCGCTATCTTGCCGAGCTTTCGCGTGAGCAGGTGGCTCCCCGAACGCTTGCGGCGCATCTGTCTGCCATTCGCTCACTCTATCGGTGGATGGCTGCCGAGGGGATTGTCGAGGGCGATGCGGTCTCGGCGATCGCATCGCCCAAGCTGCCGCGCGACCTGCCGGGCGTCCTTACGACTCAGCAGGTCGAGGCGCTCCTCAAAGCCCCCGATACCTCAACACCAGCGGGACTGCGCGATGCGGCTATGCTCGAGCTGCTTTATGCATCCGGCGCCCGTATCTCTGAGCTCGCGGCACTCAATGTGGAGTCCATCGCTTGGTCCGAACGCACGCTGCGCCTGTGGGGCAAGGGGAGCAAAGAACGTATCGTTCCTCTGTATCGTCGTGCGCTCGAGGCGACGCGTCTCTATATTGAGGAGGGGAGGCCGGAGTTGCTCGCTCAGGCAAAGCGCCGTGACCTCGCTACCGGGCCGCATCCGCTGCTTATATCGGCGCGAGGCAATCGCATGAGCGCCGCCATGCTCCGGCGGCGGTTCCATACGCTGGCGACGCTCGCCGGCATTCCGGCCGACATCGCCCCGCATGCGATGCGCCATACCTTTGCGACCGACTTGCTCGAGGGCGGTGCGGACCTGCGCTCGGTTCAAGAGCTGCTGGGTCATGCGAGTTTGTCCACGACGCAGATCTACACGCATCTCACACCCGATCGGCTTAAGCGGGCTGTGGCTCAAGCTCATCCCCGCGGCGAATAGTGGCTGGGACGTCTCGCGCCGCACTCAGGTGTGTGGTTTTGATTGCGGGTTGGCAGGAAGATGCATTCCTGCTATCATTCATCGGGTTGCTTCACGGCAACATGTTTTTATCACGCACGCGCGGCTACTTCATACCGTGGTGCCCGGGCTTTGGTAGCACATGTCCGGGTTGGTTTTGGAGGATGACCCCGCGCGGAGGCAAACCACAGGAGGTTTAACATGGCTACCAAGATTAATATCCGCACCCTGCTCGAGGCCGGCTGCCACTTCGGTCACCAGACCCGTCGCTGGAACCCCAAGATGAAGCCGTTCATCTTCGGTGAGCGCAACGGCATCTACATCCTCGACCTCAAGCAGACCATCCTCGACGCCGACCAGGCCTACACCTTCGTTAAGAACGTCGCCAAGGGTGGCAACGTGCTGTTCGTCGGCACCAAGAAGCAGGCTCAGGAGGCCGTCAAGAACGCTGCTGAGCGCGCCAACATGCCTTACATCAACCAGCGTTGGCTCGGCGGTATGCTGACCAACTTCGTTACCATTCGCTCCCGCATCAACCGCATGGAGGAGCTCGAGGCCATGGTCGAGGACGGCCGCATGGCAGTGCTCCCCAAGAAGGAGCAGGCTGTGCTCGGCAAGGAGCTCACCAAGCTCCAGACCAACCTCGGTGGCGCCCGCGACATGAAGGGTCTGCCCCAGGCTCTCTTCGTCATCGACACCAAGCGCGAGGAGAACGCCATCAAGGAGGCCCAGCGCCTGAACATCCCCGTCGTCGCTCTGATCGACACCAACTCCGATCCCGACGAGGTCGAGTACGGCATCCCCTGCAACGATGACGCTATCTCCGCTGTCACCCTTATGTGCGAGCTCATGGCTGACGCCTGCCTCGCTGGCTCCGGCAAGGAGCGGGTCTCCGAGGCCGAGATGGCCGCTGAGCCCAAGGCCGAGTAAATCAGTCTTAGTTAATTCTTTTTCATCTCTTTGAAAGGAACCACAATGGCCCAGATTACCGCCGCTATGGTCAAGCAGCTCCGCGAGATGACCGACTCCCCGATGATGGAGTGCAAGAAGGCTCTCGTCGAGGCTGACGGCGACATGGACGCCGCTGTCGACGTTCTGCGTAAGAACGGCCTTGCCAAGGCTGCCAAGAAGGCTGGCCGTGAGACCAACGAGGGCGCTGTCGCCGCGTTCGTCTCCGAGGATGGCAAGACCGGCGCTCTGCTCGAGCTCTCCTGCGAGACCGACTTCGTTGGCTCCAACGCCAAGTTCACCGGCTTTGCTTCCAAGGTCGCTGAGGTTGTCGCTACCACCGAGCCTGCTGACGTCGACGCTCTGCTTGAGAAGCCGATGGGCGAGGAGACCGTTTCCTCCGAGCTCACCGAGATGATTCACATCATGGGCGAGAACATGAAGATCTCCCGCTTCGCCGCCCGTAAGGCCGAGAACGGCGCGCTCGCTTCTTACATCCACATGGGTGGTAAGATCGGCGTCCTCGTTGAGTTTGCTTTCGAGAAGGCCGAGACCGCTCAGGCTGAGTCCTTCAAGACCTTCGCTCACGACGTTGCCCTTCAGGTTGCCGCCGTCGCCCCGATCTGCGCTACCCGCGATCAGGTTCCGGCCGAGACCGTCGAGCACGAGAAGCAGATCTACATGGCTCAGGCTGCCGAGTCCGGCAAGCCCGAGGCCATTCAGGAGAAGATGGCTGTTGGCCGTCTGGAGAAGTTCTACAAGCAGTCCGTGCTCACTGAGCAGGAGTTTATCAAGGACAGCTCCCTCACCATCAAGAAGTACGCTGAGCAGGTCTCCAAGGAGCTCGGCGACACCATTACCGTCGTTGCCTTTGACCGTCTGGTCCGTGGCGAGTAAATAAGCTCTTGTAGCTGGTAATGAGCAGGCTGTGGGTTTTACTCACAGCCTGCTTTTTCATGGCTCTTCTAAGAGCCTTTGATAGAATGTTGAGAGTTCAATCTAAAGGAGGATCGCTTTGTCCGACATCCGATATAAACGCGTGCTTCTTAAGCTTTCCGGCGAAGCACTGATGGGCGACGGCCAATATGGCATCGACCCCAAGGTTACCGACCATCTTGCCAAGCAGGTCAAGGAGCTGCTCGCCGTTGGCCATGAGGTCGGCGTCGTTGTCGGCGGCGGCAATATTTTCCGCGGCATGGCCGGCGCTGCCGGTGGCATGGAGCGTGCTCAGGCCGACTACATGGGCATGCTGGCAACCGTTATGAACGCGCTCGCCCTGCAGGATGCCTTCGAGCATAACGATGTTCCCTGCCGCGTGATGAGCGCTATCCAGATGAACGAGATCTGCGAGCCCTATATTCGCCGTCGCGCCATCAACCACCTTTCCAAGGGCAACGTCGTTATCTTTGCCGCCGGTTCGGGCAATCCGTACTTTACGACCGACACCGCCGCGGCTCTTCGTGCGTGCGAGATCGGCGCCGAGATTCTGATTAAAGCCACCAAGGTCGACGGCATCTATGACAAGGATCCCGTCAAGTGCGCCGATGCCGTCCGCTTTGATAAGATCACCTACCATGAGGTGCTCGTCCGCGGTCTGCAGGTTATGGATTCCACGGCTACGGCTCTGTGCCAGGATAACCGTATGCCGATTTTGGTCCTCAACATCGATGGCGAGGACACTGTCAAGCGCGCGCTCGCGGGTGAGCCCGTCGGCACGCTCGTCTATCAGGAGGATTAAGCATGGCAGAGAACATCACCGCCCATATGGACAAGTCGCTCGAGTCCCTCAAGCATAACTTCTCCAAGGTCCGTACCGGCCGCGCCAATGCCAACATTCTGTCCGACATCACCGTCGATTATTACGGTGTTCCCACGCCGGTCACGCAGGTTGCCGCCGTCAAGACCCCCGAGGCCCACATGCTGCTCATCGAGCCGTGGGACAAGGCGCTCATCAATGCTATCGTCAAGGCCATCGGCGCTTCCGATCTGGGTATTACCCCCAACTCCGATGGCACCGTCGTTCGTCTTCCGTTCCCGGCTCCCACCGAGGAGCGCCGTCGCGAGCTCGTCAAGGAGTGCCGCGAGTACGCCGAGCAGGCCAAGGTTTCTATCCGTAACATCCGTCGCGACTTCAACAACAAGCTCGAGCGCGATGAGGAGCTCACCGAGGACGATGTCCGTCGCGAGCAGGCCAAGGTCCAGAAGCACACCGATGAGTATGTCGCCAAGGTCGAGGAGCTTCTGAAGGAAAAAGAAGCCGAGGTCATGGAGATCTAAGGTGCAATACGACGAGCATAAACTGGTCGAGTACTTTGCCGACGCCCCTGCGGGCGTCGGTTTTTCCGACCTTGACCTCAATAACATTCCGCACCATATCTCGTGCATCATGGACGGCAACGGTCGTTGGGCCACATCGCGCGGTCTTGCACGCACCGAGGGCCACAAGGCGGGTATCGTCTCCCTTCGCGAGATTATTACCGCCTGCGTGCGTCTGGGCGTCGACGTGCTTTCTGCCTATGCGTTTTCTACCGAAAACTGGAACCGCCCGCAGCATGAGGTCAACGTCTTGATGCATCTGTTTGCCAAGACGTTTATCGACGAGCTGCCGCTTCTGAAGCGCGAAAACGTGCGCGTTGTCTTTTTGGGTGACATTTCCGCGCTGCCCAAGAAGACCCGCGACGTTTTTGAACGCGGTCTTGCCGAGTGCGCCGATCACACCGGCATGACGCTGGCGCTTGCCGTCAACTACGGCGCGCGTGCCGAGATTACCCGCGCTGTCCGTCAGATCGCACTCGACGCTGCCGCCGGTAAGATCGATCCTGCCGCAATTGATGACGACATGGTGGCTTCCCACCTCTATACCGCCGGCCTTCCCGATCCTGAGCTTGTGATTCGCACCTCTGGTGAGCTGCGCCTTTCGAACTATCTGCTGTGGCAGGTGGCTTATTCCGAGTTCTACGTCACCGATACCTATTGGCCCGACTTTGATCGTTGGGGCCTTGTCGACGCCATTTTGGCCTATCAGGGCCGTGACCGTAGGTTTGGTGGTCTGAGCAAGACCGAGGAGGCTTAATCGTGTCCGATCGTCCCAAGGCATCTGCTCCCAAGACGCCTGCGCGCAAAGCTGCCACTGCGGAAGCGCCTGCAGTTAAGAGCGGCACCGGTTCGTGGCTGGCGGGCTTTATTACCCGTGCCGCCGCCGGTATCGTCTACGCCGTTGTCTTTATCCTGTGCCTGGTTTTGGGTATCGTGCCCACGGCCATTTTTGTTTCTGTCATGAGCGGTCTGTGCTGCTATGAGTTTTTCCGTATGACGAGGCTCGATGGCAAGATGGCTAACGAGCGCATGGGTATCGCTGCCGCCGTACTCTTTCCGCTGTCGGCGTTGGGCGATTCGATGTTGCTGAATGCCCTGCTTTTTGCCCTGATGCTCGCTGTGGGCATTTGGTATGTCTGGTCGCCGCGTACCCGCATCTCTGATGTGGCCGTGACGCTCATGGGTCCCATCTACACTGGCTTTATGCTGTCGGCTATCGTGCTGCTGCGCGATGCCGTGCCCGGTTTTGCCGGCGCCCTGCTTTCGGTGGGCGTTTGCGCGTCCCTTTGGGTCTCCGACTCGTTTGCCTACATCGTGGGTAGCCGTATCGGCAAACACAAGATGGTTCCCAAGATCTCTCCCAAAAAGAGCTGGGAGGGGTTTGTTGGCGGCATCCTGGGCTCAGTTTTGATTTGGCTCATCCTGTGGGCGACGCACTTCTACAAACTCAGCCTGCCCTATGCGCTGCTGTGCGGCGTGGTGGTGTCCATTTTGGGCGTTATCGGCGACCTTATCGAGTCGCGCATCAAGCGCGGTGTGGGCGTTAAGGATTCCGGTAACCTTATCCCTGGCCACGGCGGCATGCTCGATCGTAGCGATTCGCTTATCTTCGGCTGCATCACCGCGCAGCTGATGCTGATGATCGGAGGCGTGCTGTAATGTCATTCCAGACGACGTATGGCCCCGATGGACGCCTCCGTGTTGCCATCCTGGGTTGTACGGGCTCCATCGGCACCCAGGCGCTCGATGTGTGCCGCCAGCATGCCGATCGACTGCAGGTGACGGCGCTGTCCGTTAATTCCAGTACCTCCGAGCTTGTTGCCGCTGCCCGCGAGTTCTCGGTTTCGGCGGTTGCCGTGGCCGATGTCGCTCATGGCGATGACGCCGTGCTGCAGGAGTTGCCCGAGGGAACGAAGCTCGGCGTTGGCGCGCAGGCGGTTTGCGAGCTCGCGCGTCGCGACGATGTCGACTGCGTGCTCGTCGCTATTGTGGGTGCCGCCGGTCTCGAGGCGAGCCATGCGGCCTTGACCTCAAATAAGCGCCTTGCCCTTGCCAACAAGGAATCCCTCGTCGTCGGTGGCGACTTGCTTATGCCGTTGGCGCAACCGGGCCAGCTTATTCCAGTCGACTCTGAGCACTCCGCCATCTACCAGTGCTATCTGGGAGAGGACCCGCGCGAGGCTCATTGTATTTGGCTCACCTGCTCGGGCGGTCCGTTCTTTGGCCGAACACGCGACGAGCTCGATTGCGTGACGCGTGCCGATGCCCTCGCACATCCCACGTGGGCCATGGGTGCCAAGATCACCATCGACTCCGCCACCCTTATGAACAAGGGCCTGGAGCGCATTGAGGCCATGCATCTGTTTAACTGCGACCTCGATTTCATTAACGTGGTCGTGCAGCGTCAGTCCAAGATTCACTCTATGGTCGAGTTCGCTGACGGCTCCGTGATGGCGCATCTCGGTGCTTCCGACATGCGTATTCCCATCCAGTTCGCGTTCTCGTATCCCGAGCGTTGGGATACCCCGGCGCCTCGTATCGATTTTCGCGAGCTGGGACAGCTTACGTTTGATGCTGCCGACATGGATACCTTCCGCTGTCTGGCACTGGCCGAGCGTGCCGGCAAGACGGGTGGCACCATGCCGTGCGTGCTCAATGCCGCCAATGAGGTCGCCGTCGATGCCTTCCTGCACGATGGCTGCAGCTTTACCGATATCGATCGCATTGTGGAATCTTGCATGGATGCTCACGATGCACAGACGGTCGATTCGTTTGAGCAACTTCACGACATTGATGCGTGGGCGCGTGAAAAGGCTGCGCAGGTGCTCGCCGCAACCCGTTCTTAACCCATAAGGATTGCTTTTTCGATTTATGGATACTGTTCTGAGCGTTCTTTCATCGGTTTTTTGGGGCCTGCTGATGCTTTCCGTCCTCGTGTTTTTGCACGAGGGCGGCCACTTTTTGGCGGCGCGTGCCTGCGGCGTCCGTGTGACCGAGTTCTTTTTGGGCCTGCCATGCCGCTTTGACATCCATTACACGTCGCGTCGCATTGGAACTAAGTTTGGCGTGACCCCGCTGCTGCTGGGTGGCTACGCTGCCATCTGCGGTATGGATCCGACCGACGTCTCGTGCGCCGATCGCGTGCTCGCGGCTATCTATCGTCATGGTCGCGTGACCGTTGCCGACCTTGCCGCCGAACTTGAGCTTTCCGAGGAGGATGTGCTCGAGGCTTGTGCTCTGTTGCTGGGTTGGGGCTCCATCGCACCTTGGTATGAGGAAGGGGAGAAGCCCTCACCGAGCTACTATCCCACCAAGTATCAGACACTGCCTCGAGACGCTGCGGGTTACACCACCTTTGACGGCCGCCGGTTCGATCGAGAGCATGCGACTGCCGAGGGCGATGTGTGGGAGCTGCCGTGCGGCGAGGCTGATTTCTTGGCGCAAGAGCGCTCGCATACTTATCTTGGCCAGGGCTTTCTCAAGCGCGCCTTTATGCTGCTCGCGGGCATTCTCGTCAATATCCTGACGGGTTTTTTGCTCCTTATGAGCATCTATTCCATTGCGGGTGTCACCGTGCCGATGGATACCAACGTGATCGGTCAGGTTGACGAGGGGTCTATTGCCGCCAAGGCGGGTATCGAGGCCGGTGATGCGATCCTTTCGGTCGACGGTGTCTCATGTTCCACTTGGATGGACGTCTACGATGCTATCGGCAAGGCCGCCGGTAAGGACGATATCGCCATTGAGTATGAGCGCGACGGCAGGCAGCATTCGACCTCGGTTGCGCTCAAAGAGGACGAGCGGTTAGGTGTGTATGCTTCTACGGAGGTAGTCCGTTTGGACCCCATCACGTCGGCGCGCCTGTCATTCTCCTATGTTGTGCAGACCGCGGAGGGCGTGATGCGCCTGCTCCAGCCGCAGCATACGATGGAGATTCTCGACCAGTCCTCGTCGATCGTGGGTATTAGCGTTATGTCCTCACAGGCTGCTGCTGCCGGCCCTGCCACGTTCCTTTCGTTTGCCGCCCTCATTTCGTTCTCGCTTGGCTTTATGAACCTGCTGCCCATCCCACCACTCGATGGCGGCAAGCTGGTCATCGAGATCATTCAAAAGATTGTGGGCCGCGAGCTGCCTCTCAAGGCTCAGACAATTGTGAGCTATGTGGGCATCGCGCTCTTTGCGCTGCTGTTTGTCTATATGCTTCGTTCCGACATCCTTCGATTTATTCTGTAGGGGAGTGTTTGGATTGTCTCTATCCCATTCTTTGCCGCGCGAGCTGACGCGCCCCGTGCATGTGGGCGGTGTGCAGATCGGAGGCGGCGCGCCGGTGGTGGTTCAGTCCATGACCTGCACTGATACCGTCGATGCCCAGGCAACGCTTGGGCAGGTTCGCGCGTTGGCGCAGGCGGGCTGCGATATCGTGCGCGTGAGTGTACCCACCGAGGCCGCGCTCGAGGGCTTTCGTACCATCTGTGCTGAGTCCCCGGTGCCGATCGTCGCCGATATTCACTTTAACCATAAGCTCGCCATTGGTGCCGTCGAGGCCGGTGCTGCCAAGCTGCGCATCAATCCCGGCAATATCGGCGATTGGGCCAAGGTTGACGCGGTGATCGATGCTGCTGGTGCCTCGGGCTGTGCGATTCGTATCGGCGTCAATGCCGGTTCACTCGAGCAGGATATCGCCGAGCGCGATGACCTCACGCAGCCCGAAAAGCTTGTGATGTCGAGCGAGCGCTTCGTCAAGCACTTTGAGGACCGCGGCTTTACGAACATTGTGCTTTCGGCCAAGGCCCATAGCGTGCAAACGACGCTCGATACCTATCGAGCCCTGTCGCGTGAGATTCCCCACGTTCCGCTTCACCTGGGCGTAACCGAGGCGGGTACCAAGCTTCAGGGCACCATTAAGAGCTCGGTGGGCCTTGGTATTCTGCTGTCTGAGGGTATTGGTGACACCATGCGCGTCTCTCTCACGGCCGATCCGGTTGAGGAGCCGCCGGTTGCCTGGGGTATTCTGCAGTCGCTTGGCTTGCGTCGCCGTGGCCCCGAGATTGTCTCGTGCCCCACGTGCGCCCGCTGCCAGGTTAACCTCATTCCCATCGCCGAGGAGGTCACCGAGCGGCTTAAGAACTACTCCGCGCCGCTTTCTATCGCTGTGATGGGATGTGCCGTTAATGGCCCCGGTGAGGCTTCTGATGCCGACCTGGGTGTTGCTTGCGGACGTGGTCAGGCCTTGCTCTTTTCGCATGGCCATATCATTGGTAAAGTAGCTGAGGATCAAATTGTCGACGCGCTGATGGCAGAGGTCGACAAACTTATTGAGGAGAAATAAATGACCCGAGCAATGTATATGTCTAAGCTCTATGCGCCGACGCTTAAAGAGGATCCGGCGGACGCTGAGCTCGCCAGCCACCGCCTGCTGCTCCGTGCCGGCATGATCCGCAAGGAGGCCGCCGGTCTGTATTCCTACCTGCCGCTCGCATGGCGCTCGATTCGTAAGATCGAGAACATCGTGCGCGACGAGATGGATGCCGCCGGTGCCCAGGAGCTCATGATGCCCATTATGGTTGATGCCGAGCTGTGGCGTGAGTCCGGCCGTATCGATGCCTATGGCAAGGAGCTCGTGCGCTTTGATGACCGCCACGGCCGCGAGTTTGTTCTCGGACCCACGCACGAGGAGACCGTGACCGCCCTGGTTCGCAATGAGCTGCGTTCCTACAAGCAACTGCCCGTTAACCTCTACCACATCCAGGACAAGTTCCGCGACGAGTTCCGTCCCCGCTTTGGCCTGATGCGCGGTCGCGAGTTCATCATGAAGGACGCCTACAGCTTTTCTGCCACGCAGGAGAGTCTGCAGGAGGAGTACGACAAGATGAAGCAGGCCTACGCCAACATCTGCGAGCGCTGCTACATCAAGGCTCTGCCCGTTGTCGCCGACTCCGGCGAGATTGGTGGCGACACCTCCGTCGAGTACATGGCTTTGGCCGACGCCGGTGAGGCCTCGCTCGTCTACTGCGACGATTGCGGCTTTGCTGCCGATGACGAAGCGGCAAGCACCAAGGTCGTTGTGACCGAGGGTCCTGGCGACGGTACGCTTACCAAGGTCGAGACTCCGGGCATGGGCACCATTGAGGCCGTCGCCAAGTTCTTACGTTTCCCCGAGAACGGTACGCGAAAGTCGCTGGCGCTCATCGAT
>CABUXL010000035.1 GCA_902495525.1 uncultured Collinsella sp. | reverse complement strand
CGGCCTGAACAATCGTCAATATCGGTCGGAGGGGTGGCTTTGTAAAGCCGTTTGTCTCCACCCGCGTAGCGGGTGGTTTAAAGCTGGCCGCTGCGCGGCCAGCAGACTAAAGTCTTGAATCAAAAAGAGCCGCCCCGGTTACCCAGGGCGGCCCTTTCGTCAGCACCTACATTGCAGACAAAATCACGCGCTACTTGGCGCGACCCTCCTCATAGCGCTCGACCAGCTTGGCCTGAACGTCATAAGGCACCTGCTCGTAGCCTGCAGGCTTCATGGTAAAGTCGCCCGTTCCGCGCGTGATGGAGCGCAGGCGCGTCGAATAATCCGTCAGCTCTGCCAGCGGCGCCTGGGCAATGACCACGGTGTCTCCGCGCTCATCGGTCTCCATGCCCGTCACGCGACCACGTGAGGCCGAGATGTCGCCCATCACGGCGCCGGCGTAGCTCTCGGGGATAGTCACCGTGATTTCCTCGATGGGCTCCAGCACCACCGGGTCGGCATCGGCGCATGCCTTGCGCAGGCCGATACGAGCCGCCGCGCGGAACGCCATCTCGTTGGAGTCGACGCTGTGATACGAGCCATCGTACACAGCCACGCGAATGCCCGTGAGCGGGTAGCCGGCAATGATGCCGTCCTTCATGGTCTCCTGGACGCCCTTGTCCACGGCGGGAATCAGCGAGCGCGGAATGCGGCCGCCTACGACCTCATCCACAAACTCGTAGCCGTCGCTCGTGCCGTCGGGCCCAATAAGCGGCTCCACGCGCAGCCAGCAGTCGCCGTACTGACCGGCACCACCGGTCTGCTTCTTGTGGCGGCCCTGGGCGCTCGCCGTGCGGCGGATGGTCTCGCGATACGGAATGCGGATCGGCACGCTCTTGGCCACGACCTTGGTGCGATCCTCCAAACGGTTAAGCAACACCGAAACCTGCGCCTCACCCACGGCGGAGATGATAGTCTGCCCGGTCTCCTCGTCGCGGTCGATGCTCATGGTCGGATCGGCCTTGCATGCCTTCTCAATAAACGTGTAGAGCTTCTCTTCGTCGCCGCGATTCTCGGCCTCGATGGCGATGCGGTGCTGAGAGTTGGGGAACTTAAACGCCGCAGCCTCGACCTTACCGGTAATGGAGAGCGTATCGCCCGTCTCGGCCGCCAGCTTGGGCGCCACGATGATGTCGCCGGCATAGGCGTGACCGACCTCGGTCATGTCGCGACCGCACATCACATACAGGTGAGCCAGACGATCGCTCTTGCGGGTACGCGCGTTGATCAGCTCAAGGCCCGGCTCAAGCGTACCCGTCAGCACCTTGATAAAGCTGATGCGACCCTGCTGCGGATCGGCCAGCGTCTTAAACACAAACGCCACCGGACGGTCATCGTCACTCGAGATCTTAAGCGAATCGCCGTCGATGAGCGGCATCTCGCCGTAGTCTGTCGGCGCCGGGAAGTACGTCGCGATGTCGTCCATCAGCGAGTTGACGCCCTGCTCCTTAATGCAATCGCCCGCAAAAACCGGCACAAAGATGCGCTCGGCGATCGCCTTCGACAGCAGGCCTTCAAGCTCCTCCTGCGTCAGCGTCTCCTCGCCTTCCAAGTATTTCATCATCAGCTCGTCGTCAGCCTCGGCCACCAGCTCGCACAGATGGTCATGGGCCTCCTCGGCCTGGGCACGATACTCCTCGGGAATCTCCGACTCAACGGCTTCGGCGCCGTTGCAATGGCGCGCCTTCATGCGCACCAGGTCGATGATGCCGTCAAAGTCCTCGCCCTCGCCCCAGGGAAGGGTCACGGCGCCCAGGCGCGTGCCAAAGCGCTCCTGCAGCAGGTCCATTGTGGTCGCAAAGCTGGCCTCGGAGCGCGACAGGCGGTTTACGAACACCGCACGCGCCAGACGCAGGTCCTCGGCGGCATACCAGAGCTTAACCGTCGTAGGCTGCGGGCCGGCCTCGGCGTCGACCACAAACAGAGCCGTCTCGCAGACGCTCATCGCGGCAAAGGCGTCGCCGATAAAATCGGGGTAGCACGGGGCATCGAGCACATTGATGCGCGCGCCCTTCCAGTCGATCGGCGCAATGGTCGTCGAGATGGAAAATGCACGCTTAACCTCTTCGGGGTCATAGTCGAGCGTGGGCTTGGTGCCGTCGTGGCCGCCCAGGCGGGCGGTCTTGCCGGAAAGGTGGAGCATGGCTTCGGCGAGTGAAGTCTTGCCCACCCCGCCTTGGCCTACGAGCACCACGTTCCTTACGTTACCGGTCTTGGGAGCACCCATGATGACCTCCTTGCAGGGCCGCGCGCAATGCGCGACGCCAACGGGGAGAGTTCGCGGTCGGTGCCATCCCGGGAGCAGCATGGTCGGCAGCCGAGCCGACTCACCCTCCAAATGTCCTATGCCACCACCCTACCCTCACGGGCGACCGTCCATGCACACCTTTCGGCACACGTATGAATACAGGCGGCGAGAGGAAGAGACAAGCTTGTGAGGCAATTATTGAACCCCGTCGATGTAAACAAAAAGCCGCCACAGACCGTAAGACCTGTGGCGGCTTCGCCTCAATTAATAGTTGAGTAAATACCTGAGCCTATCCCTCGATACGGCTCAAGAACTCACGCGTGCGCCGCTCGCGCGGATGGTCGATGACCTGCTCGGCAGGACCCTCCTCGACAATACGACCGCCGTCCATAAAGACCACGCGGTCGGCAACATCGCGCGCAAACTGCATCGCATGGGTCACGATCACCATCGTCATATTCTGCGCGGCAAGGTCCTTAATGACACGTAGCACCTCGGCCGTTAGCTCGGGATCGAGCGCCGAGGTCGGCTCGTCAAAGAACAAGATCTCCGGGTCGAGCGCCAGTGCGCGGGCGATACTCACACGCTGTTGCTGACCGCCCGAAAGCTCACACGGAACCTTATTCTCGTTGCCCATAAGCCCCATCTGAGCAATCAATTCATACGCACGAGCTTCCGCCTGCTCGCGCGGGCGCTTAAGCACGCGGATCGGCGCGTCGATGATGTTTTTCATCACGGTATAGTGCGGGAACAGATTGTAGTTCTGGAACACCAGGCCAAACCGCGAGCGCGCCTGTTTGGGCACGTCGCCTTTCGCATAGACCGCACCCGGCCCCGCGTCCGTCGCAACGGCAAGGTCGCCAAACGAAAGCGAGCCACCGTCGAGTGTCTCGAGCAGCGTAGCGCAGCGCAGCAGCGTGGACTTACCGCCACCCGAAGGCCCGATAATCGCCACGACCTCACCGCGCTTGACTTCGAGTGAGATATCCTTGAGCACCTCATTGCCGCCAAACGCCTTACGCGCGCTTTCGATTTTCATCACTGAGTTAGTCATGATAATAGTCCAGCTTCTTTTCGGCAGCGCCCAGCAGCATCTCGACCACAAAGTTAAAGACCCAGTAGATCAACGCCGTAATCGCAAACGGCACCATGCTCACCTGCGAGGCGACCAGCGCCTTGGCGGTCGAGAACATCTCACCCACGCCGATGGCGAACGCCAGCGACGTGTCCTTGACCAGTGTGATGATCTCGTTGCCCATCGCCGGCAGAATACGCTTGGCGACCTGCGGCATCACGATATACAGAAACGTCTGCAGACGCGAGTAGCCCAGCACCTCGGCGGCCTCATATTGACCGCGCGGAATCGACTGCAGGCCCGAGCGATAGATCTCGGCAAAGTAGCCGGCGTAGTTGATGATGAATGCCACGACGCACGCCGTCCATTTGGAATCGGGCGTGAGCGAGATACCGAACACGTAGTACGGGGCAAAGTAGATGGCAAACATCTGCAGCATGAGCGGCGTACCGCGCATGACCGAGATATAGATGCGCGCAATCCAGCGGAGCGGCGCAATTTTACTCATGCGCATAAACGCCACGGGGATTCCCAGCGGAATCGACCCCAGCAGCGTCAGCACAAACAACTGCAAACTGACCAAGAATCCCTGGCCAAGCATCTGCATCATGACCTGAATAGACAACCTAAGCTCTCTTTCACAGCAACAGAACAGCGAACCCAATGTCAAAGCGGGTTTTCCAGGTGCCCGAGTTTGCCGTGAAAGAGGAGCGCCGCGTACTAAATGTACGCAAGCGACGGTTTGAACGGCAAAATCGAGTGCCTGGGAAAACCGCTATTTCAGGACCCAGTTGTCGAAGGAAAGACCATAGCTTGAATACTTGTCGCACAGGTCCTTGACCGTGCCGTCCTCGTAGAGTGCCTTGAGCGACTCGGTCACGGCGTCGGCCGACTTGGTGTCGCCCTTCTTAAAGCCGACGGCGTAGTGCTCGCTGGACAGCGGCTCATCAAGCTGCGTATAAGCATCGGGCTTGGCGGCAAGCTGATACTGGGCAATCGAAAGGTCGCAAGCCACGGCATCGACCGCGCCGCTCTCGAGCTGCATAAAGGCCGTGTTGTACTCGCCGATCGTGTCGAGCGTGGCAAACGTCGCCGCCAGATCCTTCTGGTCACCCTCTAGCACATCCTGCGCAGCGGAATCGGTCTGGGTAATCACGGTCTTGCCGGCAAGATCGTCCCAGCCTTTGATGCCCGCATCCTTCTTGACCACCAGCACCTGCTCATTGAGCATGTACGGCTCGGAGAACGTATAGTCGTCCTCGCGGCCCTCCATGGTAAAGCCGTTCCAGATGCAGTTGATGGCGCCCGAGTTAAGCAGCGTATCCTTGGCGTCCCAATCGATGGCCTCGTATTTGACCTCCCAGCCCTGCTTATCGGCAACGGCCTTGGCCAGATCGAGATCAAAGCCGGTGTACTCGCCATCGTCGCCCACAAAGCCGTACGGAGGATAGGACTTATCAAAGCCCACCACGAGCTTCTTGGACTCCGCAGCGCCCTTCACATCCTTGGCTGCGGCAGAACCGGCAGCAGAGCCCTTGCCGGCACCACCGCCGCAACCGACAAGACCAAGGCCCAGCACCGTGGCGAGCGAGCCGGCTAGACCAACAAACTGACGACGAGACATATCGGTGTTCATGGTATTCCCCCTTGATGGCACTTTAGTTAAGTAAAGTGAGTCGTGTAACGTCCAGAATCATACACTTTAGCGTGATAGAGCACAAGGCGAGTTTGCCCGCCGCGTGAGGGGTGTGGGGGTTAAGTTTCCTGCTCTACAGTCCTGCTCACGACGGAGGCCACATTAAGTGGCCTCCTGTTCGTGCGGAACTCGCGATAAACTTAACCCCCACACCCCTCACGCGGCGGGCAACCGTCGTTGGGCTTATCACTGACACGAATAAACCGCTTGTATATCGTCTGCTGGCTTGGCACGGTACAATACTTGCAGCTTTAATTCATGAATAAGTGGAGTTATTGATGGCAGAATCTCGTGCGGAGCGTAGGGCTCGTCGTGCTTTGGTGGAGGCGGTTGAGGGGTCGAAGGAGGAGAAATCTTCTACGAAATCCAAGTCTTCTAAAGCTGCAAAAAGCAAATCGACCAAGAGCAGGGCTAAGGCCAAGCGTTCTGACTCTCGTCGAGGCGGGGATAAGGCGCCTCAGACTCGCTCCAAGCGCTCGCATAAAGATCCGGCTTCGTCTGCGCGTAAGGCTGTGGACCCCAAGTCTCCTTGTTCCATCATGAAAGCTTGCGGTGGGTGTACGGCGCTCAATCGTCCTTATAAGAAGCAGCTCGCCGCCAAGCAGGCTGCTATGGAGGAGCTTTTTGCTTCGCTTTGCGAGCGTGAGGGCATTGCTGTAGATCCTATTCGTGGCATGGGTGTCACCCTGGGCGACCCGGGCAAATATCCTGCGCCGCGTGGCTTTCGTCATAAGGCTGCCACTCCCTTTGCTCCCGGTAAGGAGGAAGCCGTCCGTTGCGGTTTCTTTGAGCGCGGCACGCACAAGATCGTTGCCGTACCCGAATGCCCCGTCGAGGCACCGGGCGCCCGTCAGATTCTCAACGGCATCGCACGCGAAGCTGAGCGGTTGCATATTCCCGCCTTTAATGAGGACAAGCATCTTGGTTTGCTTCGCTATGCCGTCGTCCGCTGCGGTTGGCGTACCGACCAGGTCATGGTTACGCTCGTGACCGCTCAGCGTGACTTACCGCATGCGCAGGAGTTCTTTGAGGCTGTCGCCGCACTCAATCCGCACATCGTCACCGTCGCCCAAAACATCAACGGACGTCCCGGCAACGCTATCCTCGGCGAGGAAACCCGCATTGTATATGGCGCCGAGTGCATGCGCGACCAGCTGCTCGGCTGCGAGTTCGATATCTCCCCCACCGCGTTCTACCAGACCAACCCGCAGCAGACCGAGCTGCTCTATCAGCTCGCGATTGACGGCATGGACCTGCAGCAGGGCGACGTACTCATGGATGCCTATTGCGGTAGCGGAACTATCGGCCTGTGCGCAGCTAAAGATGCCCAGAACAAGGGTATCGGCATTATGCTGCTCGGCGTTGAGCGCAACCCGGCGGGCATTGCCGACGCACGTCGCAATGCCGAGCTCAACGGCCTCACCCGCAGCGCTTGGTTTATGGCCGACGACGCCACCGACTACATCCTGGATGCCGCCGACAACAACGAACGCGTCGACGTTCTTTCCATCGACCCGCCGCGCGCCGGCTCCACGCCCGAGTTCCTCGAAGCTGCCTGCGCACTTAAGCCGCGCCGCATCACCTATATCAGCTGCAACCCCGTGACCCAAGAGCGCGACCTGCACCAGCTCCTCGACGGAGGCTATCGCCTGCTCAAGATCACGCCAGTCGACATGTTCCCCCATACCGACCACACCGAAACCGTAGCGGTCCTCGAACGCCGCTAACCAACCTTAGTAGATTTTTGGGACAAGAAAGGGGGCGACCCGTCTGGGCCGCCCCCTTCGCTTGGTTTAAAAATTCCGCTATATCCCCTTGCGCAGGTCGCACACGCCGGCTGCCGCCATCTCGCGCAGCAGCGTCTCGCGATCGCGCGTCACGATCAGATCCAACGGGAAGTGAATCTCGTCGAGCATCTTGCGAGCGTAATCGAGCTTACCAATTGCCATGCCAATGTGCGCATCGGTCGAAACGCCAATGCCCACGCCCAGCTCGGCGCAGCGCTCGGCGATCTTGCGGCATACGACCCAATGCTCAGTGTCGACACCGTGTTCAAGACTATGGTTGTTGATCTCGATAATCTTGTGCTTGGCCTTAGCCGCCAACAGCACCTCGTCGATATCGAACGGCACGCCCGAACGCCCCGTGTGACCCAGCATGAACACCTTGGGGTGCTCCAGGGCATTGATATACATCTCGGTCGTCTGGGCCAGCGTCGCGCCTTCAGCAATCTGCGGATTATGCACGCTCGCAACCAAATAATCCAAATTACGCGTAACCAAATCGAACAGCGAATGCTGACGGCTGTACGAATCGCCGGCAATATCGAGCGTGACAGGAGTGTCCTCGCCAAACAGGCTTCCGTCCAGCGAAACGATATCGGCCTCGGCACCACGCAGCACCAGCACGCCGCTCCAAATGCGCGGCCAGATATCCTGGTTGATAAAGAACTGGTAACTGCGCAGGTCATTGGGGCAAGCCGTAACCATAGAGCTCAAATGGTCGGCAGATCCGAGCACCTGCAGACCACGCTCTGCCGCCCAGTACACATTCTCCTCAATGGTCGAATATGCATGCGCAGAGAACATCGTATGGGTATGAATGTCACAAGAAAGCAGGTAGGGCATCAGGTCTCCTTATCTGGCACGGCCGTCGCTTATATTCATTGTACGCATAGCCTTCGATAGTCGTAAAACCACTCCATCCCAAAGACACAACGTCCATGACAACGGGGTCCGGCTTAACACCAAACCCCGTTTCACGTAAAACATTGTAGGCAGAGCGCTTTACTTTTAACGATACTCGTCCGCCAACTGTTTCCAAGCGGGTAGCGAATTGACAATCGTTTCGTAGCTCACGCAATAGCCCAGGCGGAACCAACCCGGCATACCAAAGCTGTCCGAGGGAACCGCAAGCAACTCATACTTCTTTGCGCGCTCGCAAAACGCATTCGCATCGGACTCCAACGCTTTCACCCATAGGTAGAACGCGCCATCCGGCTCAACATAGGTGTAGCCATACTCCGCTAGTGCGTCGGTAAGCGCGGTGCGGTTACGTGCATAGGCCTCAACGTCACTCGGCTCATCGATGCAGTCGATAATTACGCGCTGAAAGAGCGCCGGCGCGCACACGAAGCCCAGCGTACGGGCAGCACCCGCAACAGCCGGCATCAGACGGGCAGCCTGCGGATTGGTGTTGGGAACCAAGATCCAACCCACGCGCTCACCAGGCAGCGACAGCGACTTGGAATACGAGTAGCACACGATGGTGTGCTCGTAGATCGAGGGCACCCAAGGCACCTCGGCACCGTACACGATCTCGCGGTACGGCTCATCCGAGATGAGCATAATCGGATTCTCGGAATCGCGCTGAGCGTTGGCCTCGCGCAGAACATTGGCCAGTCGCGTCAGCGTGTCGCATGTATATACGGCACCGGTCGGATTGTTGGGCGAGTCGATAATGACGGCAGCCGTCTTATCGGTGATCGCCTTGAGCACGTTGTCCACGCTCAGCTGGAACGTGTCTTCATCAGCAGGCGCCTCAACACACGTGCAGCCGGCCTTCTCAATCCAAACGCGATACTCCGGAAAGTACGGGGCGATAACAATAACCTCGTCGCCCGGGTTCGTAACGGCGTTGAGCGTACAGGTGAGCGAAGCCGCAGCACCCACCGTCATAAAGACGTCCTTACCCTCATAGTTCGTTCCAAAGCGGCGGTTGAGCGATTCGGCGACGGCTGCTCGACATTGCGGCAGGCCCGGAGCGGGGGTGTAGCCGTGCAACTGATCACTCGGCAGCTCCAGGGCCTTCTTAATCGACTCAGCCACGGCAGCCGGCGCCGGAACGCTCGGATTGCCCAGCGAAAAATCGAATACGTTTTCCGCACCGATCTGCACCTTGCGCTCAAGGCCATAGCTAAAAATCTCACGGATGATGGAGCTTTCCGCACCGCGAGCATACATAGTTTCGTTGATCATCTGTTCCCCTTTCGCATAGGCGCTATTGTACGCTTTAACCGAGCAAAGTGCCGCAGCAATGTTGATTGGGGACAGACTTAAATGCGTGAAAACGCTCATTTAAGTCTGTCCCCAATCAACAGACGGCCCCATATCGCTCAAAAGAAAAAGCCTCCGCAGGTTTCCCCGCGGAGGCTTTCGCCACAAAGACTATTTGTCGGCGTCGGTGTCGGCATCGACGACGGCATGGTCATCGTCAGCATCATCGGATGCGGCTTCGGCATCCTCCTGCATGGCCGCCTGCGCAAAGGCCGCGGCATCAGCCGCCAGCTCCTCCTCGCTCATTCGAGGCACGCGCTTCTTGGTCGGCATGCCGGCCGCCTTGGCATTGCGCTCCTCCTTGGCCGCCAGGATATCGCCCTCGCGCTCAAGGTAGGCATTCCACTCGTTGTCGAGCAGGGCGTTCACGGCGTCGCCCTCGACGGTCTCGCGCTCAAGCAGCACCTTCGCCATCAGATCGAGCTGATCGCGACGGGCGTCCAGAATCTCGACCGCACGACGATGGGCCTCGCGCATGATGCGCTGAACCTCGATATCGATGCGGCGCGCCGTCTCCTCGGAGTAATCCTGGTGATCGGCGTAATCGCGACCAAGGAACACCTGATGTTGCGCCTCGCCAAACACTTGCGTGCCCAGCTCCTCGCTCATGCCCAGGCGCGTGACCATCTCGCGCGCCATCTTGGTTGCGCGCTCCAGATCGTTGCTCGCGCCCGACGTAATATCATCGCACATGAGCTCCTCGGCAACGCGACCGCCCAAGAACACGGCAAGCTCGTCGAGCATCTCGTTCTTGGTCTTGAGGAAGTGGTCCTCCTGCGGAAGCTGCAGCGTGTAGCCCAGCGCCTGGCCGCGGCTGACGATCGAGATCTTGTGGACCGGATCGGAGTGCTCCAGGATGTGGCCCACCAGGGCGTGACCGCTCTCGTGGTAGGCAATCGTGGTGCGCTCGGCCTCGGTCATCACGCGACCCTTGCGCTGCGGTCCGGCAATCACGCGCTCCATCGATTCCTCGACCTCGTCCATCGAGATCACGGAACGATGACGGCGAGCGGCCAGCAGCGCAGACTCGTTGAGCAGGTTCGCTAAATCGGCACCAGTAAAGCCAACGGTCATCTGGGCGAGCTTCTCAAACTTAACGTCCTCGTCCATCGACTTGTTCTCGGCATGCACGCGCAAAATCTGCTCGCGGCCCTTCACATCCGGACGGTCGACCGTAACCTGACGGTCAAAACGGCCGGGACGCAGCAGCGCCGGATCCAGAATGTCGGGGCGGTTGGTGGCGGCGATCAGGATGACCGACTCGCTCTCCTCAAAACCGTCCATCTCGACCAGCAGCTGGTTGAGCGTCTGCTCGCGCTCGTCGTGGCCGCCGCCCAAGCCGGCTCCGCGCTGACGTCCCACGGCATCGATCTCATCGATGAAGATGATCGACGGGGCCTGGGACTTGGCCTCCTTAAAGAGGTCACGCACACGGCTGGCGCCGACACCTACGAACATCTCGACAAAGTCGGAACCCGAGATGCTAAAGAACGGCACGCCCGCCTCGCCGGCAACGGCCTTGGCCAGCAGCGTTTTACCGGTGCCCGGAGGGCCAACCAGCAACACGCCACGCGGGATCTTGGCGCCCAGCTTGCGATAGCGATCCGGATCGCTCAAAAAGTCACGGATCTCCTCGAGCTCCTCGACTGCCTCGTCCACGCCGGCAACGTCTTCAAACTTGACCTTGGGGCGTGTGGCCTCGTTGGTCTTGGCGTTGGTCTTGCCAAACTGCATGTTCCTGTTATTGGCGCCCATCATCTGGCGCATAAAGTAGAACATGATGGCGATAAGGGCGATCGTCGGAAGCACACTCATCGCCAAGTCGCCCCAAAAATCGGGATCGTTGGTGTTGACGATGTACTTGGTATCGGGGTGCTCCGCCATGAGCTCGGCAAGCGAATCGGAGCCGACATAGGTCGAGGAGAAGCTCTTGAGCTCGCTCGTATCGCCCTTGTCCTTCTTCGTCTTCCAGTAATGACCCGTCACGCTTCCGTCTTGAACCGTATAGGTCAGATCTTCGACGCGATCCTGCTTGATGGCGCTCACCATCTCGCTCGTCGCGAGCTTAACGGTATTGCTGGAATTGGCAAAGCCGGAGCCCATGTTAAAGAAGGCGTAGCCCAGAAGCGCGCAAGCCAAAATAAAATACAGCCAGCCCGTACGCGTGGGCTTCTTGCCTCCGGGCATCCCTGGGATCTTAGGCTCCCGGGGAGTCTGGGAATTGTTGTCGTTACGGTCGTCGGGCATCTTACGAATAAACCTCCGGTTTCAAAATGCCCAGATACGGAAGGTTGCGATAGCGCTCGGCATAGTCGAGGCCGTAGCCCACCACAAAGGCATCGGGGCAATGGGTTCCAACATACTTGGGCGTGATGGCCGAGACGCGGTCCTCAACGTCCTTCCACAGGAAGGCGGCGACCTCCAGAGAAGCGGGCTTGCGGCTCTCGAGGTTCTTCATCAGATACTTGAGCGTCAGGCCCGAGTCCAGAATGTCCTCGACGATCAGCACGTCGCGACCGCGGATGTCGATATCCAGGTCCTTAATGATACGCACGATACCCGAGGACTTCACACCGTCGCCGTAGCTCGAAACAGCCATGAAATCGATGTTGGTCGGCAGCTCGATCTTACGCATCAGGTCGCCCATAAAGACCACGGCGCCGCGCAGGACCGCAATCAGCACCAGATCCTTACCCGCGTAGTCGCGCGTAATCTCCTCGCCCAGGCGAGAGACGATACCGTCGATATCCTCCTGCGTGAACAGAACCTTCTCGATATCCGGATGTTGAGAAGCCATGACAACCCTTTCTTGTGCTTATCGCCCACACACCGCCGTATGGACGCGAACTACACATTCTAGCAGCGCACGGGGTAAATTTACCAGCCCGTGCGCCATCAGCGCGGGAATACCGTCAACGTCGCACAGAATAGCAGGCGTGGGACGCTATTCCGCATCGACCACGCGGAGCAGATATGCCACGCGCGTTGCGGCCGTGCACTTAAAACGCTCGTCCGCGCGAACTCCGGCGACCCACACCACGGCACCCCCCGGCGCCGTCCTCACCATGGGCACGCCGGCGCGCTCGGAAACGGGAATGCGAGCCTCACCTAGCAAGTCGGATACTTTCTTGCTTCGACCACTCATCCCTAACGGGCACATCACGTCTCCCGGTGCGGGACCGTCCACCCACAGGCGCGCCAATCGCGCCTCGGCAGGGATCTCGCCACGCGAGCCCGCCAGGATCCGCTCACTATCGCTGTCGGCAAAACCCAGGGCAGCCGCGTCTACCAAAGCTGTCACTTCCCCGGCAGCCGCAAGCTCACGGGCGCGGCGCACGATATCGCATCCCGGCTCAACGGCCATCGGTTCTGTGACCAGCATACGTCCCCCGCCCAACGGCAAACGACCGGGTACGGTAACCCAGTCCGCGACCAGGCCCTCGCGAGCCGCCGGCGCCTTAAACGCCAGCATGCCAAACTCAACGCGTGCGTCAATCCCCGCCGGAAGCGTGGCCGAGCCGGCGCCCTCGGCAACGCAGGAAAGGACTCGCTCCACATGTCGCATCTCTGGACGAGCGTCCGGATCGATGCGCTTAATCGCCAGTCGCACGATGCGCCGCGCGATTACCACCTCGGCCGCAGCAAGGCGCCTGGCATCGAGCACCAGCGCGCCCGCCGCCTCCTTACGCAGGCAGCTTCGAAACGCCTGTGCCGAAAGCTGAGACAAAAACGCGTCCTCATCGCCTAAGATCTCGCAGGCGGCGCCAATCGTCTTGCAGACGCTCGCGTTGCGCTGCGCCACCACCGGCATCACTCGATGGCGCACGTAGTTTCGCAGATACGAGATATCCTCATTGCTCTCGTCTTCACGCCACGGCTGACCATGTACCTGTAGATAGCCCACGAGCTCGCCATGAGTTAGGTCGAGCAAGGGACGCACCACGATATTCCTCCGGCGAGGAATGCTCGATAGGCCTGCGGGCCCCGAACCCTTAATCGCGTTCATCAAAAACGTTTCCGCGCGATCCGAAGACGTGTGCGCGGTGCAGATACGAGCCGCCGTTCGCGGTGCCCCCGTCTGGGCGCAGAGCTCGCGAACATACCTCCGCGCCGCGGCATAGCGCACCTCGCGGGCCGCGGCCTCAATATTGCCCGACTCCCCATCAAAATAAGCGTGCTCCACGCACAGCGGTAAACCATATTTCGCGCAGAGCTCACGCACAAAGGCCTCGTCGCCATCGGACGCCTTGCCGCGCAGATGATGGTTTACATGCAGCACATGCAGGCGCTCACGAGCAATGGGGGCAACACCGCGTCCGTCTTGGATATCCAGCTTTGATGTGCACGCCATAAGAAGCAGTGCCGTCGAGTCCGCGCCGCCTGATACCATGAGCACGACAGGAGCAGCCTGCTGCCTCGTCCGGGTCTCATCGACTGCCCCAGGCACGGCATGGTGTCCATAATGCTGAGATACCGTAGGCATTTGCTTCCTCCTCTATTCGTCCGCACCCATTGTATCCTTTGGAATCTTATGTCTCGTCTGCACCTTCATATCCTCGGCAGTGGCTCTAAAGGCAACTGCGCACTCATCGAGGGCCCGCAGGGGCTCATTATGGTCGATGACGGACTGTCTCGCCGCGAGACATTAAAGCGCATGGCAGAACTGGGGCTCTCGACAGACAACGTCTCGGCTCTTCTCATTACTCATGAGCATAGCGATCACATCAAGGGCCTCAATGTCTGGTGCAAGCACTGGCACGGCCCCCTCTTTGCCAGCAGAGGCACTCTTTCGAACAAAGAAAATCTTTCGCATCTGCCTGTCGAGGAATTCGATCCCGGCGACGCCCTGTCCATTGCCGGCATCCACGTGCAAACCTACTCAACATCACACGATGTCATCAATCCGGTCGGCTATCGATTCAATGCTCTCGATGATTCCATTGGGTTTGCCACCGACACCGGAGAGCTATCGAGCCAAGCCATGAAAACCCTCAAAGATTGTCGAGTCCTCGCACTCGAAAGCAACCACGATGTGACCATGCTGCGCGAGGGAGAATATCCCCGCTTTCTTCAGGAGCGCATCCTGTCTGCAAGGGGACACCTCTCCAACAGCCAAGCCGCCGAAGCCGCGCGCGAACTTGTTACCGATCGCACCGAACAGCTCATTGCCATGCATATCAGCCAAGATAACAATCGTCCGAGCCTTACCGTCAAAAGCTATGCCAAAGCTCTAGCCGCAACCCTGGATGACGAGGTCGACAGCTCCGCCACCCTTCTCCAAGGATCACGAAAACTCTCGATATGCCCCGCAAGCCAGTATCGGCCAGCAACCATTCAATAGGCTTTCCTAGACAGCAAAAGGGGCCGGGAATCGCTTCCCAGCCCCTTTTGTTATCTTTTAATAGCGCAGAACACCAACGAAGTTAGTCGATGGAGATCTTCGTAACGTTCTTCTTCTCAACGATCTTGGGAACCGTAACGGTCAGGATGCCGTCAGCGTATTTAGCCGAGAGGCCCTCGCTCGAAGCGTCCTTAAGATACACGCCACGCGTCGCGCTGTACGAGCTGAACTCCTTCTGCAGGAAGTTCTTGCCCTCGTTCTCCTCGTCTTCCTCGACATTCACGCTAATGGACAGACGGCCCTCGTTAAGCTCGACATCGATATCGTCCTTGGCGACGCCGGTCAGATAAGCCTTGACCTCATAGCCATCGCCCTTATCCTCAACGTCAACGGGGAACGCCTTAGAGGCAATCGAGTTGTTCGCTAGGTCGCTCATATCATCAAACAGATCGAACAGCGAGCTTGCAGAGGGACGAACGCCAAAAACCGAACGATAAGGAACCATGCTTGCCATGTTTACCACTCCTTTATAGGACTGCCGAGTCATCTTCTAGGTGACTGGGACTTCTTTTGACGCTCTTATATATGCCCACCCAGTGCTCATATATACATCGACTATAAAGTTTTTTGAGTCCACTACTATAAGCATATCTAAGTGCGTATGACTCAGGTTTTAGGAAGGTTAAGGTTCTTTGAACCAGAGCTTAAATAACGAGTATGTCCACAGCTACAAATAACAAGGGGCTTACAATGAGCGCGTATACGTTGTTGGAAACGAGCTAAAGGGCATCATGGACGACCAAAACCAGAACAATATGTTTATGCCGACGCAGGGGGAAGATACTTCCGCGCAGCCACCACGGCTCCATCGCCCCCACATCTCGCAAGAGCCCATTAATGATGCAGAGCCCGAGTATGTTACGAGAAATCGATATCAAACGCTCGAGGATGCCCAGACGGGACGTAAGCATATGGGCGTCGCATCGAGCGATCCCGTATATCTGAAAGATGCACCGTTATCAAAAAACAGCGCGATCAATGACGTCCCGACGAAAACGCCCAAAACTCGACAGCAAAGAGGTCCTCGACCTAAGCAAACCTTAACGCATTCGGCTCGTTATCTCGAGACGCCAAAACAAGGGAAAACGATCTTCGTATCGTCAAGTAAACGACGTAAGCAACATCGACTGACAATTCTGCTTTTGATCATTGTGGTCATAGCAATTGCCCTTGTGATTCGATTTATTGTCTTTAAATAAAAGCTCATTACCCATAAGCCCAACCGGGTTACAGGTGAAATGCAACTATATTGTGAAGTGTTAACGCAAAAAGGGGGGAGGCCGCGAGGCCTCCCCCTTCTCAGTTCAAGCGTACGGCTCGGTGCCGTCCACCGGTCAGCGGCGCCCTGGCCTCCCACGGGCTGGCCCCGCAGTACTCT
>CABUXL010000034.1 GCA_902495525.1 uncultured Collinsella sp. | reverse complement strand
GCACGCAAAGAAGGCCACTTAATGTGGCCTTCGTCTTGCGCAGGACTGTAGAGCAGGGACCTTAATATATTTCTCCGGCCCTCCGCCGTGCTCGGGAGACGTGCCACGCACTTTACCTGCGTAAACAATGTGAGTGAAATATGAATCTCGATGGATACGCCCGCAGCCGTGTATACTAAACAGCTGTGTGAAACCAGGGGAGTATTCTGGCTGGACAAAATGCCTGCTTAATAGGGTTGTCAGGTAGTCCGGACGCAATACAAGGCTGGGGAGCACGTCGTGTAAGTAGTGGTCCTCTAGGGGCGTACGCTCGGTGGTGTACGCATTGTCCCAAGACCACGCGAGAGTTGGGATCATATCTTGATCAGCATGATTCTCGGCCGCAAGATTGGCATGACCCAGGTTTGGGACGAGAACGATAACGTCGTTCCCGTCACGGTCATCCAGGCTGGCCCCTGCGCTGTCTCGCAGGTTAAAACTCAGGCAACCGACGGCTATGACGCCGTCCAGATCGGTTTCGGCGACATCAAGGCCAAGAACGTGAACAAGCCCATGGCTGGTCACTTCGCCAAGGCTGGCGTCGAGCCTGTCCGTTTCCTTCGTGAGGTCCGCGTCGAGAACGGCGAGGAGCACAAGGTCGGCGAGGTCGTCACCGTCGCTGATTTCGCTGATGTCGAGAAGGTCGACGTCATCGGTACCTCCAAGGGTAAGGGCTTCCAGGGTCGCATCAAGCGCTGGGGTCAGCGCCGCGGTCCTATGACGCATGGTTCTCACTTCCAGCGTCACCCCGGTTCTATCGGCCAGTGCGCCTATCCTGCGCGCGTCCTCAAGGGCGTCAAGATGGCCGGTCACATGGGTAACGAGCGCGTTACCGTCAAGAACCTTTCCGTTGTCCGCATCGATGCCGAGCAGAACCTCATCTTGGTCAAGGGCGCTGTCCCGGGTGCCAAGAATGGTCTCGTCGCCATCCGTATGGCCTAAGGGCCCAGCCCATTTAGCCCAGCGTCATACCAAGGAGAACACTTAAATGGCAAAGTTTGAAGTAAAGAACAGCGAGGGCAAGAAGGTCGCCGAGGCCGAGCTCGCCGCTGAGGTGTACGGCATCGAGCCGAACATCCACGTTATGCACCACATCGTCAAGTGCCAGATGGCCTCTTGGCGTCAGGGCACCCAGTCCGCTAAGGGCCGCTCTGAGGTTTCCGGTGGCGGCAAGAAGCCTTGGCGTCAGAAGGGCACCGGCCGTGCCCGCCAGGGTTCCATCCGTGCTGCCCAGTGGCGTCACGGTGGCGTTGTCTTCGCCCCCAAGCCCCGTTCTTACGCTAAGCGTATGAACAACAAGGAGGTCAAGCTGGCTATGCGCTCCGCGCTGTCCGCCAAGCTGGCCGATGGCGAGCTCGTGCTCGTCGACGACTACGGTTTCGAGAAGCCTTCCACCAAGGCTGCCGTTGCCATGCTCAAGGCTCTCGGCCTTGAGGGCAAGCGTCTGACCATCATCGTTCGCGATGAGGACGTCAACGCCTACCTGTCGTTCCGCAACATTCCCAAGACGTTCATCATCACTGCCGACGAGGCCAACACCTACGATCTCGTCAACAACAACGCCGTGCTGATGCCCGCCGACATCGCCGCTCACTTCGGGGAGGTGCTTGCATAAATGACCGCCCACGAGATCATCATCCGTCCGATCGTGTCCGAGCGTTCCTTCTCCGGCATGGAGCAGAACAAGTACACGTTCGAGGTCGCCAAGGATGCTAACAAGTATCAGATCAAGGACGCTGTCGAGGAGATCTTCGGCGTCAAGGTCGTTCGCGTGAACACCCTGACGGTCAAGCCCAAGACCAAGCGCGTGCGCTATGTCGCCGGCAAGACCCGTTCTTGGAAGAAGGCCATCGTCACGCTGGCCGAGGGCGACACCATCGAGGTCTTTGGCAACCAGGCCTAAGACTCGCTGCTGTTGAGTGAGCTCATGCCTCCCAAATAGGGGAGGCGAGAGCTCAAGGTTTTGGGCGTATAAAATGGACACGCCCGGAGCCGTGTATACGTCCGGTGTCATCGCACCCGAGGCAGAACCTCGAATCCCTGTCTGCGGTGGCTAACGGATTCCTATTGAAAGGGATTGTAATGGCTGTAAAGCACCTTAAGCCGACCTCCGCTGGTAGGCGTTGGCAGACGATCTCCGACTTCTCCGAGATCACCTGCACCAAGCCCGAGAAGTCTCTTCTCGAGCCCCTGCCCAAGAAGGCCGGTCGTAACAACAACGGCCGCATCACCACCCGCCACCAGGGCGGCGGCGTGAAGCGTCGTTACCGCGTGATCGACTTCAAGCGCAACAAGGACGGCGTGCCCGCCAAGGTTGCCACGATCGAGTACGATCCGAACCGTTCCGCTCGCATCGCTCTGCTGCACTACGCTGACGGTGAGAAGCGCTACATCCTGGCCCCCAAGGGCCTCGAGGTCGGTCAGACCGTCATGTCCGGTTCTGACGCCGACATCAAGCCGGGCAACGCTCTGCCCCTCGCCGACATCCCCGTCGGTACGCTCATCCACGCCGTCGAGTTCCAGCCGGGCAAGGGCGCTGCTATCGCCCGTTCCGCCGGTAACTCCTGCCAGCTGATGGGTAAGGAGGGCAAGTACGCTATCGTCCGTATGCCTTCCTCCGAGATGCGCCGCATCCTCGTTACCTGCCGCGCCACCGTCGGTGAGGTCGGCAACGCCGATCACGCCAACATCGTCATCGGCAAGGCCGGCCGTAAGCGTCACATGAACGTGCGCCCGACCGTCCGCGGTACCGTCATGAACCCTGTCGACCACCCGCACGGCGGTGGCGAGGGCAAGAACCACACCTCTGGTCGTCCCTCTGTTACCCCCTGGGGTAAGCCGACGAAGGGCCTTCGTACGCGCAAGAAGAAGAAGGTCTCGAACCAGCACATCATTCGTCGCCGTAAGAAGTAATTTCGGATACCGAGTTTTAGGAGAAAGCACTTATGAGCAGAAGTCTCAAAAAGGGCCCGTTCGTGGAGACTCGCCTTCTCTCGCGTATCACCGCGATGAACGAGGCTGGCAAGAAGGACGTCGTGAAGACCTGGTCCCGCGCGTCCACCATCTTCCCCGAGATGGTTGGTCACACCATCGCCGTCCACGACGGCCGCAAGCATGTGCCCGTGTATGTTACCGAGTCCATGGTTGGTCACAAGCTCGGCGAGTTCGCGCCGACTCGTACGTTCCGTGGCCACAAGGCCAAATAGGGGGTTAACCGTAAATGGCAACTAAGTCTATTGAAACTGAGGCCACCGAGGTTCGCGCCGTCGCTAAGTACGTGCGTGTTTCCCCCAGCAAGGCCCGCCTGGTGGTCGATCTGATCCGCCGCAAGCCTGTCGCTCAGGCCTTCGACATCCTCCACTTCTGCGACCGCGCCGTCGCCGTGGATGTCGAGAAGGTTCTCCGTTCCGCCGTTGCGAACGCCGAGAACAACAACGGTCTGCGTGCCGACAACCTGGTTGTCGCCGCTGCCTATGTTGACGAGGGTCCGACGCTTAAGCGCATCCGTCCCCGCGCCAAGGGTTCCGCTTCTCGCATTCTGAAGCGTACTTCCCACATCACCGTCGTCGTTGCTCCTCGAAAGGAGGCGTAAAGCTGTATGGGTCAGAAAGTCTACCCCACCGGCTTCCGTCTTGGCATCACCGAGAACTGGCGCTCCCGCTGGTTCGCAGAGAAGGATTACGCTAAGACCCTCGGTAACGATCTCGAGATCCGCAAGTACCTCGAGAAGCGTCTTTCCCGCGCAGCTGTCTCCCGCGTCGAGATCGAGCGCGCTGGCGACAAGGTGAAGGTCATCATCCTCACCGCTCGCCCCGGCGTTGTCATCGGTAAGAAGGGTGCCGAGATCGATACCCTCCGCACCGAGCTCGAGAAGGTCGCTGGCGTCTCCAAGGGCCAGCTCTCCGTCGACGTTGTCGAGATCAAGCGCCCCGAGCTCGACGCCAACCTCGTTGCTCAGTCCATCGCTGAGCAGCTCGAGGGCCGCGTTGCCTTCCGTCGCGCTATGCGCAAGGCTGTCCAGTCCGCCCGCAAGGCCGGCGCCAAGGGCATCCGTATCCAGTGCTCCGGTCGTCTCGGCGGTGCCGAGATGGGCCGTCGTGAGTGGTACCGTGAGGGTCGCGTGCCTCTGCACACCCTCCGCGCCAAGATCGACTACGGCACGGCTGTCGCCAGCACCACCATGGGCGCTTGCGGCGTGAAGGTCTGGATCTACCTGGGCGAGAAGCTCCCGGGCCAGCCTGTTCCCAACCCTGCACTCGAGGGCTCTTCCCGTCCTCGTCGTCGTAACTCCGAGAGGAGGGGTCAGTAGTGCTTGCCCCTAAGCGTATTCTTCACCGCAAGGTGCAGCGTGGCTCCATGAAGGGCCAGGCCAAGGGTAATACCGAGCTGCATTTCGGCGAGTTTGGTATCCAGGCTCTCGAGGCCCATTGGATCACCAACCGTCAGATCGAGGCCGCTCGTATTGCCATGACCCGCTACATGAAGCGTGGCGGTCGTGTCTACATCACGATCTTCCCCGATAAGCCCATCACCAAGAAGCCTGCCGAGACTCGCATGGGTTCTGGTAAGGGTAACCCCGAGGAGTGGGTGGCCGTCGTCAAGCCCGGCCGCATCATGTTCGAGGTCAAGGGCGTGCCCGAGGAGGTCGCTCGCGAGGCTCTGCGTCTTGCACAGCACAAGCTTCCCATCAAGACCAAGATTGTTGCTGCCAAGAACGCTGAGCAGCGCATCCAGAAGGAGATGGCTGAGGAGGCCGCTCTCGAGGCCAAGTGGGCTGCTGAGGACGCCGCCGCCGCCAAGGAGGAGAACTAATGAAGCCCGCAGAGATTCGTGAGCTCTCGGACGCTCAGCTCGTTGAGAAGCTGAAGGAAATGCGCGCCGAGCTCTTTAACCTTCGTTTCCAGATGGCCACCAGCCAGCTGGACAACACCGCTCGCGTCAACACCGTGAAGAAGGACATCGCTCGCGTCCTCACGGAGCAGCGCGCCCGCGAGATCGCAGCGGAGAAGTCCGCTGTCGCCGAGTAGGACCTAAGGAGAGAACATGACTGATTCGCGTAACTCGCGTAAGGTCCGTACGGGTGTCGTTACCTCCGTCTCCGGTGCCAAGACCATCGTTGTCACCATCACCGAGCGCAAGCGTCACCCCAAGTACGGCAAGATGATGACCAGCTCCAAGAAGCTGCACGCTCACGACGAGGAGTGCACGGCTGGCGTGGGCGATACCGTCCGCGTTATGGAGACCCGTCCTATGTCCAAGATGAAGCGCTGGCGCCTCATCGAGGTCGTCGAGCGCGCTAAATAAGCAGTCGCTCTTACGACTTGTACGTTTCCGAAGATGTGCGTATGCCTGGCTTGCATACCACGGGCCGTATAAAGGCTGCGCACCTCTCTTCGGTTCTTAGTTCGGAGGAACATCTACCATGATTCAGATGCAAACCATGCTGAACGTCGCCGACAACTCCGGCGCTCGCAAGATTCGCTGCATCAAGGTGCTTGGCGGTTCCAAGCGTCGTTATGCAGGCATCGGCGATGTGTTCATCGGTGCTGTCCAGGAGGCTACCCCTGGCGCCAACGTCAAGAAGAAGGACGTTGTCCGTTGCGTCGTCGTTCGCACCGTTAAGGAGATCCGCCGCAAGGATGGCTCCTACATTCGCTTTGATGAGAACGCCTGCGTTGTCATCAACAACGATGGTTCGCCCGTCGGCACCCGTATCTTCGGGCCCGTCGCTCGCGAGCTTCGTGACAAGAAGTACATGAAGATCGTCTCGCTCGCTCCCGAGACCCTGTAGTTAGGGGAGATATATGTATATCAAGAAGGGCGATAAGGTCCAGGTTCTCTCTGGTAAGGATCGCGGCAAGCAGGGCGTTGTCCTGCGTGCTCTCCCCGCCGAGAACAAGGTCGTTGTCGAGGGCGTTTCGGTCGTCAAGAAGGCCGTCAAGCCCAACGCTGCCAACCAGCAGGGCGGCATCGTTTCGCAGGAGGCTCCCATCGACGCCTCCAACGTCAATCTCGTTTGCCCCGAGTGCGGTAAGGTTACCCGCGTCGGTCACGAGAAGGACGGCAAGAACAAGCTGCGCGTCTGCAAGAAGTGCGGCCACAAGTTCTAAGCTGCCCGCAACATCAAGTTGCTAGCAAAGGCCCGGATGCCCCACGGCACCCGGGCCTTTTTCTATCCCCACTCGATGGCTTCGGTTCTGCCGTCCCGTCATTCCGGTTGCATCCAGTTTTCGGTGCCGTCTCGAATCGAGTGCCGCCAGGTGACACCCTGTCGCGTTTCGTCGGCTTCGGGGACAAAAGTCGGGACAACTCCAAAAACTATTTTCGAACTCAGGGCTTTGAGTTTTTGTTTTTGTCCCAAAGGGCGCGGCGGGATGCCTTTGGAGGCTCGATAGCGCCGAAAACGCCCGTTTTGAAACTTAAATGCCTTTTCGCGTGCAAGCCGCCAGCTGCAATAGGAAGTGAATCAACGCAGGTGGCTTTCAAGCAGTTTGCAAAACTGCAGGTCGCAGGTCTTCATTGCCAGTAGGAGAAATGAGTAGTCTCAGGTGGCTTGCCCATGAGTTGTCGAACGGGATTTGAGATTACGCTGACGTCCGGAAACGCTTCGAGCACGGCGTTACGTTTTTGGGGTTTGGGCGTAGCCCCTGCACCCGCGAGCGCGGGCCTTAAGCCCGCCGAGAGGGTGACGCGTCGAAAACGAAGGGGAAAGAGAGAAGGGGCCGTCCCTATCATTCAGGTTGCGACCGAAGAAGACAAGGAGACCCCCTGAGCCTGAATGATGCCCCACAGACCGCGTCCGACCGAGCTCAAGCCGAGCTTTTCCTGACGTCCGCCTTCGCGGAGATGATGGCTGGATTGGCTATGGATTGGCAACACTTATTTGGACGATTCCGGGAGGGACGGCCCCGCCTCCCTGAACTCGACCGGCGACATGTAGCCCAGCGTCGAGTGGATCCTGAAGTTGTTGTACCAGTGCACGTAATCCAAGAGCTTGGCTCGGAGCTCGCGCGTCCCTCCTCGGTCCTTCGGAGTGGCCGACGATCTCCCCGTTGCAGAGGTCGACGAGCAGGCAGACGTAGTTCCACGACGCCCCGACGCGCACGCAGGCCAAGTCGCTGCATATATGGGTGCACGGCGCCCTGCCGCCGAAGCCGCGCGCGACGACGTTCGACACGTCGGCCTCGTTGACCGCCCCGGGGTGCACCTTGAACCTCTTTCTGCCGTATGCGCCGGCCAGGCCGTTCTCCCTCATGATGCGGCAGACGCGGCGCCGGCTGACGGTAACGCCCGACCTCCCGGGCGACGCCTTGATCTTGCGCGATCCGTTCCGGCCCTTGGTGGCGGCGTGCGCCGCCGCGGCCGCCGTCGCCCCCGACATTAAGGTCCTCAAGGGCCGCGTCGTCTCCGGCGACCAGTTCGTCTCGCCCGCGGAACAGAAGGAGCGAATCCTCGCGACCTTCGGCGACCTGTGCTGCGAGATGGAGGGCTGCACCATCGCGCAGGCCGCCTATCTCAACGGCGTGCCCCTCGTCGTCGTGCGCGCCATCAGCGACAAGCCCTGCGCCGAGGGCCGGGTCGTCGACTACAACACCTTCGAGAAGAAGGCCGCCTGCGACTGCGCCCGCATCGCCGCGCGCATGGTTAAGCTTTAGGCCCTGCGCGCCGGGGCCCTTCTTTATGTTGGGACCCCGGCGCGCCGGGGCCCTTTCCAAAGCGAAGTGTCGAGCCGAAGTGTTGAGCGTCGGCCCTGAATGTTCAATGGCCGTTGTTTTCTGCCCCTCAAGTGGTGGACTTTTCCTCGGAGCTGTTGATTCCCCCACGCGCCCCCTTCCGTTCTCTGTTCTCCCCTTATACTCCTTGTACGAGGAGGTAAGAAGTCATGGACAAGACCACACAGGACAGCTTGGCAAAGAAACCCGTCGACATGAGGGACAGGATTCTCGAGTATCTCGAGGCCCTCACCTCTGCCGTCTCGCTCGACGACCTTGCCCATCTGTCCACCTCCGACATCGCCGAGACGCTCATCATCTCCAGGAGCCTGGCGAGCCAGTACCTCAACGACCTTGTTCGCGCCGGTCTTGTGGTTAAGGTGGCGGGCAGGCCTGTCCGTTATTTTCATCGCCGCGCGTTCCAGAAGCGTTTTCAGGTAAAGCTCTCTGCAAGCGAGTACGCCTCGCTCGCCGACCTCATCCAGGCGACGGGAATCGCCGATCACCGCGACTTCGCGCGTGCCGTGGGCTTCGACATGAGCCTCAGCTCCGTTGTCGAGCAGTGCAAGGCTGCGGTTCAGTACCCTCCGTTTGGCCTGCCCATCCTCTTGAGCGGCGGCGTGGGTGTCGGTAAGTCTTTCCTTTCTCGCCTTGTGTACGAGTACGGCAAGAACCAGGGCTTGCTGTCCCGCGACTCCTCCTATGTGCGCATCGACTGCGCCGGGGTCCCGGACGCCGCCTCGTTCAACGGGCTTCTTGACGAGTCGATCGCGAAAGCGCGCGGGGGTGTGGTCTTTGTCAACGGCATCGAGGCACTCTCTCCCTCTGCGATGGAGCACTGCCTTGCGACGGCCCTCGGGCTCGATGCCTCCCAAGATGCGCCGCGCGCTCGCCTCGTTCTTTCGACGACGCTTTCCGCCGATGACCTGAAGGTTTCCTCGGCCTACAGCAAAATGCCCATCTGTGCCCGCGTCCCCTCACTCAAGGAGCGGACCCCCGAGGAGCGCGAGGATCTCATCTTGAGCTTCCTGCGCAGCGAGGGGTGCCGAATCGGTTCTGATGTGAAGATCAGCCGCGGCGCATACCGTTGCCTCGTGAACGCGGACTTTTCCGATAACATCGCCGGCTTGCGCGCCTGCGTGACGAACTGCTGCGCCAAAGCGTTCCTCAATCGCGAGGGCGACTACGTCGTCGTTCGCCCGTATCTTCTTCCCAGCGGGCTCCTCTCCTCCGCGCAGATCGATCAACAGCCCGACGATGGCGTTCTGATCGACGCGTCTCTGGATGCCGCCGAGAGCACAGGGCCGGTCGAGCAGGCGCTCGATGCCCTGTGCTCCCTCGATGAGCGATTCTGCGCCGGGGAGCTCTCTGTCTCCGAGCTTGTCTCGCAAGCTGTCTCCGCTGTGCGCGGCGTTGAGGATCACTTGATCTTCGACCACGGCGTCGCCTCCTCGAGGTCGCGCGCCTTCGAGCGCGTCGTGGGCGCGGTCCTTGCCGACGCAGGCTCTTCTTATGGCATCGAGCTTTCGAGGAAGGTCGCTTTTCTACTGGCCCAGGAGATTTGCCTGCAGTTGTGGCCGGGTATCGGCCTGGCTAAGCGAAAGTCTGCCTGTGCGGAGCAAATCTCCCATCTCCTCGGTGCCGTGACCTCCGAATTGCCGTTTGCCTCGAGTGTCTCCGATCAGGTCGCCGCAGACGTGGAAGGGGCGCTGGGAATCTCGCTCGATCACTTCACGAAGACGCTTCTGACGCTGTGCGTCGCATCGGAGTCTCGCGACGCGAAGGCCCTTCGAACGCTCTGCGTCATCTTGTCCCACGGCTACTCAACGGCGACGAGCATCGCCGACGCGGCGAACCGTATGCTCGGCATGCATGTGTACGAGGCGGTCGACATGCCCTACGACCAGCAGCTGAAGGACATCGTCGGTCCGCTCCAGCGCCTCGTCGACCGCCATTCCTACTGCACCGGGGTTGTGTTCCTCGTCGATATGGGCTCCTTGGAGGAGGCCTATAAGGCCCTCGAGAACGTTACCGACTCCACTATCGGCGTGGTGAACAACGTCTCTACCGGTCTTGCGCTCGAGATCGGGGTCGGGCTGCTCGGCGGCAAGTCCATCGCCGAGGTTCTTGGCGATGCGACCGCCGCGTGCGTGACGCACTGCAAGGTGATCGAGCGCATCAACCGTGAGGACGCCATCGTCTTCTGCTCCGAGTCCGGGGTCGACGCCGCGGAGAGGATACGCCAGCTCGTCTCGCAGAGCCTCCCGCGCACCATAGGCGCGCGCCTGCTCACGAGGCCCTTCAAGCAGCTTGTCGCGAACGGGTCGAACGACGCCGTTTTCTCCGAGCACCGCGTCTGCGCCGTCATCGGCACGGGAGACCCCGGGGTCGCCTCCGTCCCCTTCGTCGCCCTCGAGGACATCATGTCGACGGCGTCCGCCTCTAAGGTCGATGCCGTGTTCGGCAGGTGGCTTGACGCTTCCGAGCTCTCTTCTTTCCACGAGAAGCTGCTCTCGAACATGACGCTGCAGAACGTCATCCGCTCCATCACCATCCTCGACCCGGAGCGGCTATTCCACGAGATTGAGAGCGCCGTGCACGAGCTTCAGCGCAGGACAGGCGAGAAGATCGGCAGCAACGCCATCATTGGGCTCTACGTCCACCTCTGCTGTCTCGTCGAGCGCCTTGTTACCAGAAACCCCATTGAGACCTACGTTGGCCAGGACCGCTTCGAGGAGGAGCGTGCCGATTTCATCGAGTCCTTCAGGCAGAGCTTCTCGAGTATCTCGACGCGCTATCGCGTAGAGGTTCCCGTAAGCGAGATCGCATATGTCTTCGACTACATAAGCGTGAGCGCCGCCCCGGCGCGAGAAGAGCGCCTCGGCTCCTCGGACCTCCTGCTCGACGAATGACCTTCCCCGCGCCGCCGCAAGCTGACCGCGCGTCCTCAATAATCCGATAACCCCATGCCCGGCGCGAATCCGGATAGCGCCGAGGCAGTACCGAACGTATAACTTCATTTGATAGGAGCAAACATGAGTGTTGTTATGGCACGAATCGACAATCGCCTGCTTCACGGCATCATCGTGACGCAGTGGGCCCCGGTGTCGGGCGCGACCCGAGTCATGGTCATCGACGACAAGGTCGCCGGCGACGAGGTCCTGAAGTCCACTATGAGGATGGCGCGCCCCGCGGGCATGGCCGTCTCGATCATCTCCGAGCAGACCGCGCTCAAGAACTTCGCGGCGGGCAAGTACGACCGCGAGAAGGTCTTTGTCATCGCCAAGGAGCCCGAGACGATCCTTCACCTGGTCGAGTCGGGCATCGAGCTCCCGTCGCTGATCGTCGGCGGCTCGCTCGTCAAGGAGGGCGGCGTCCAGCTCACCCAGCGCGCCTATGCCTCCGCCGAGAACGTCCAGAGCTACAAGGCGCTCATCGCCCGCGGCGTCAAGGTGACGGCACAGTTCGTGCCCGCCGACAAGCCCGTCTCCGTCGCCGACCTCATCTAAGGAGGGATCATGGTCAACTTCACTATCCTGCAAGTCGTCCTTTTGACCCTGCTGGCCTTCATCAAGCACGTGGACTACTACGGCATCCCGATGATCTTCGTCAACTATGCCGTCTTCTGGGGCCTTATCACCGGCGTCGTCATGGGCGACTGGCAGACCGGCCTCGTCATCGGCGGCACCATCCAGCTCATGCAGCTCGGCGTCGCGGGCTTCGGCGGCTCGTCGATTCCCGACTACGGCACGATGGCCATCATCGCCACCGCCTACGGCGTGACCCTGGGCGCGGACACGGGCCTCGCCATCGGCCTGCCGGTCGGCATGCTCGGCATCCAGCTCGACGTCATCGTCAAGATCCTCAACGGCTTCGTCGTCGAGAAGTCCCAGAAGTTCTGCGACGAGGGCAAGTTCAAGCAGATGAACGCCATCCTGTGGGTCTGCCCCGTGCTCTTCGGCCTGTGCGCCGCCCTGCCCGTCTTTGTCTCCGTGACCCTCGGCCAGCCCGCCGTCAACTGGCTCCTCGAGGTTATGCCCCAGTGGTTCCTTTCCGGCCTCACCCTCGCCGGCAAGATGCTCCCGGCCGTCGGCATCGCGATGCTGCTGCGTTACATGCCCACTGGCAAGTACTTCCAGTACCTGCTCGCCGGCTTCTTCCTCTCGGCCTTCCTGAACGTGCCCATCATCGGCGCCGCCATCGTCGGCGTTGCCCTCGCGATCGCGTTCTACCAGCGTGCCGAGAGGGGCACCGAGCTCGCCGCCCACGCTTCCGCAGACGCCTTCATCGGAGAGGATGAGTAACCATGGAAAACGAGAACATCACCGCCGTCGCCGAGGGCAAGCCCTCCGGCTACAAGGTCACCAAGAAGGACCTGCGCAACGCGAACTGGCGCTGGCTCATGAGCGTGTGCACCTTCAACTACCAGACCCAGCAGGGCGCCTCAGTCGCCTACGCCCTCTCGCCGGTCCTGAGGAAGATCTACACGAACGACGAGGACTATAAGCAAGCGCTCAACAACCACTTCCGCTACTACAATACCCAGCCTTGGCTCGCCGCCATCATCCTCGGCGCCTGCGTGGCCATGGAGGAACGCGACGGCCTAGCGGCGGCGGACGCCGTCCAAGACCTGAAGATCGGCACCATGGGACCGCTCGCCGGCGTCGGCGACTCCCTGCTCATGACCATGATCCCGACCATCATGGGCTCCATCGCCGCCTACATGGCCATCGAGGGCAACCCCGTGGGAGCCGGCATCTGGTTCGCGCTCATCCTGGCCATCTTCTGGGTCCGCATGCACGCCCTCGAGTTCGGCTACAAGCAGGGCGTGAAGCTCGTCACCGACTTCAGCGAGAAGCTTCCCAACCTCACTGCCGCCGCCTCCGTGCTCGGCCTCACCGTGGTCGGCTGCCTCATCGCCTCGGTCATCGGCGTCACCTGCCCGATTAGCTTCAGCTTCGGCGACGTCTCGATGGAGATTCAGCCGCTGCTCGACAAGATCCTGCCTGCCATGATCCCCGCCGCCATCACGGGAAGCGCGTATTACCTTCTTACCAAGAAGAACGCGAGCATGACGGCCCTCATCCTCGTGGTGATCGTCCTCGCGATGGTCGCCTCCGCCGCCGGCATCCTTGCCTAGCTTCGACCCAAGAGATTGGTGAATCAATGAGAAAGATAGTTGTGGCGAGCCATTCCCTTCTCGCCCAGGGCTTCAAGGACACCCTCGAGTTCCTTACGGGTAAGAACGACGCCGTCAACGCCGTGTGCGCCTACGTGAACGACAACGGCGAGGGGCTCGACGCGGCGGTCGAGGCGGCTCTTTCGGGCACTGACGAGGTCGTCGTCCTCACCGACGCGCTCGGCGGCAGCGTGAACCAGCGCTTCTCCCGCTTCGCCTCCGACCGGATCCACGTGATCGCGGGTGTCAACCTTCCGCTCGCCATGACGGTCGCGCTCGCGCGCCCCGACGAGAAACTCGACTTCGACGCCCTCGTCGACGAGGCGCGCCAGCAGATCGTCTACGTGAACGGTGCCAGTTCCGCCGAGTGCGAAGACGACGAATAGAGGAGGTCGACGATGAGAGAGTTCCTTAAGGACGTGTGGATGCACGGCGGTGAGGAAAGCCGCGCCATCACCCCCGAGAACATCACGGGCGAGAAGGGCCGTGCCGCCATGTCGGCCAGCCACCTCGGCGTCGGCCGCAAGGGCTCGTGCTGCGTGCCCCTTGAGTCCGGCGAGACCATCACGCTCGCGGACATCGAGGGCCCCGGCATCATCCGCCACATCTGGATGACCGTCCCCGACAAGACCGCCGCCGGCAGCTTCGTCATGCGCGACCTCGTGCTGCGCTTCTACTGGGACGACGAGGAGACCCCCTCGGTCGAGTGCCCTGTCGGCGACTTCTTCTGCAACGGCTTCGGTGAGCGCGCCATCGTCAACTCGATGCCCATCTGCGTGAACCCGACGGGCGGCATGAACTGCTACTTCGAGATGCCTTTCAGGAAGCACGCCAAGGTCACGCTTACGAGCGAGCACCCCGGGTTCATTAAGTACATCTTCTACACGTTCAACTACGCGCTCACCGACGTGCCGGACGACGCCATGTACTTCCACGCCCGTTTTAACCGCGAGCGCAGCACCCGCAGGGGCGTCGACTACACCGTGCTCGACGGCGTGCGCGGTAAGGGCTACTACGTCGGCACCTACATGGCCCTGTGCGCCCTGGAGCGCTATTGGTGGGGCGAGGGCGAGATGAAGTTCTTCCTCGACGGCGACGAGGAGTTCCCCACGGTCACCTCGACGGGAGCCGAGGACTACTTCGGCGGTGCCTGGGCCTTCCTCGACAGGCCGCCCCACGCGCTGCCCGAGGCGCAGTGCTTCAACACGCTGTTCGCCGGCTACCCGTACCGCTCGACGCGCGACGCCACGCGCGACCGCTTCAGCGCGGGCAAGCCGAACCCGAACCCGATGCTCGCGACCAACGACGACGCGCTGCCCAGGCACGGCCTCTACAGGTGGCACCTTCCCGACCCGATCTCGTTCAAGGAGGACCTGCGCGTGACGTTCCAGGACCTCGGCAACGACGACATCAAGCTCTACGAGCGCGAGGACGACATCTCCACCGTCGCCTACTGGTACCAAAGCGAGCCGCACGCCGTGCTCGCCCCGTTTGCCGCAAGGCAGGACCGCGTGCCCAGGTAGGGTCGCCTCGAAACAAGCCAACGTTATGGGCGCCCGCGGTTGACCATGACTGCGGGCGTCCCTTTGTAAGGAGGATCACATGAGCGAAAAGCAAATGAGGCTCGGCGCCCTCGAAGCCGGCGGGACCAAGATGGTCTGTGCCGTGGTGTCCGGCGACGGCGAGGTCCTCGACCGTATGGAGACCCCGACGCTTACGCCCGCCGAGACCGTCCCGCAAATGGTCGAGTGGTTCACCGCCCGCGATGTGGACGCGTTGGGCATCGGCGCCTTCGGCCCGACCTGCGTCGACCCCAACGATGAGCGCTACGGCTCCATCCTCCAGACGCCCAAGCTCGCGTGGCGAGGCTATGGTCTTCGCGCCGCGTTCGCCGACGCCCTCGGGATTCCGGTGGCCTACGACACGGACGTGAACGTTGCCTGCCTCGGCGAAGTGGTCTTCGGCTGCTGCAAGGGGCTCGAGGACGCCGTCTACGTGACCATCGGCACCGGCGTGGGCGCGGGCGTCATGTGCGCGGGCAGGCTCCTTCACGGCATGCTGCACCCCGAGGCCGGCCACATGCTGGTAAGGATTCGTCCCACCGAGGAGGGACGCTGCGTCTGCCCGAGTCACGCGAGCTGTCTCGAGGGCCTCGCCTCCGGCCCCGCCATCGCCGCGCGCTGGGGAAAGCCCGCGGCCGAGCTCGCGGACAACGCTGAGGTGTGGGCGCTCGAGGGGGATTATCTGGGGCAGATGTGCGCGAACCTCGTGCTCATGTACTCGCCTCGCCGCATCGTCCTCGGCGGCGGCGTGATGCACCAGGAGCAGCTCTACGGCATCGTCCGCAAGAAGACCCTTGAATATCTGGGTGGCTACATCCAGACCGCCGAGCTTAAGGACATAGAGAGCTACATCTGCGCCCCGGGCTGCGGCGGCGACCAAGGAATCCTCGGCGCGGCCGAGCTGGCAAGAAGGGCGCTCGCGTAACTTGCGCTCTCTCCGCCATACAACGCGTTAAGAAAAGACGAGCGCTTCTTGCCAATTGAGCGGCAAGAAGTGCTCGTCTTTTGCATTTGTTTTTGGGGCAGGACGCCCCGCCTCCGCTAGAGTCCCTGGACCGCCACACCCACGAGGTTTGGACCGGTGTGGACAAGAAGCGCGGGGCTGATGTCGGAGCGGACGACCTCCACCGCGTTGGCCACGCGCTCGCACAGGGCCTGCTCCATGCGGTCGTAGAGGTCGGCGTGGGCCGAGGTGCGGCTCGCGGCAAAGCGCACCTTGGGGTGCTTCTCGACGATGGCGGCGATGAGCTTGACCTCGGTGCGATGCGGTACTTGCACAGCCATTTCGTGTACGCGAGGCTGTTGGCTTTCTGGGCCACAGCAATCACCTTCCCCCTAGTATGATGACCTGAACAATCCTCATGCTAGGGGGAAGGTTTTTGTCGCGTAGCGGAAATTGGCCTCCACCCGCTGAGCGGGTGGCTTTCTATGCCGCGCGTGCCGCGCGGCACGGACTAAAGTCCATGAATAAAAACGAGGAAGGCCACGTCCGGCCTCCCTCGCAAAGGGTCTCTGATTGCTCCCACTCATTGGGGACAGACTTAAATGAGTGCTCTTGAAATGCCGGCGCCAGGGGACGTTCTTTTTCTGTCTGCAGTTTGGAACGTTCCTTTTAATATGAGCAGGACATTGTCAAGAGGCAAAATCGGGCCTGGCCCCAACGATATGGGGTCAGGCCCTCTCCCTATATCAGCCCGTCCGCGGCGACCTCGGCGTGTCTTACCGACGCTCGTCTTTGCAGTTTAATATCCGCCCGCGGCGATCTCTCGCTGGGCAATCCGTTGCTACGGCTGAGGCTTCTACGTCGAACCGACAGTCTGTGCACGCGTGTGGCGCCCTGGGCGCTCGCAGAAAAGGGACCTGAGGTTCGCCTCAACGGCTTCGGATCGAACCGCTTCCGGGGTGATCGGCTTATGTGCGGGGGACCGGCCCCCTACGCCTCCTCGGCCATGAGGCCGACCGCCCATACCCAGCAGGCGAGCTCGCGCGCCGTGGCCACGTTCGCCTT
>CABUXL010000033.1 GCA_902495525.1 uncultured Collinsella sp. | reverse complement strand
CGAACGCGGTAGAATACTTTGGCATGGGAGCCTCCCAACCTCGTTGCGGCGCGGCTGCGCCTATGGCACTTCGACATCATTGTCGCAGCCCCGACCCGCGGTCACGAGCGGGGGCTCCTGTCTTTTTAGTGCCCTCGGATTGGGTCATAGTGTCTGTCGTTGCCGAAACATCGGCGATGCCGGAGTAGTCATTGGGGACGTTCTTAAATGACTAGTCAGGAATGAACGTGGATAATCTCCCAGTTTTGGCCTGTGTGCGGGCTCAAAGTGGGAGATTATCCGCGCTCGCTTTAATTTGCCTGGGCTGCGATGCCTATCTAATCGGCTCGGCGTCTTCCCTGAGAATCGAAAGATACTCTTCATACCCGTACTGCCGGTATCTCTGTCTTGACTCGTCGAGAGGACGGAGGATACCCAATTCTTCAAATGATTTGACGAGCGAGCTCGCGGTACTCCTGCCGATATCGAGTTGGGCAGCGATGAATGCGGTGTCGACGATGGGGTGCTCTTCAAGAATGCCCAACAGCCTTTGCCCGTTTGCAGCAGTCCTTCCGAGATTTTCGGTAATGGTTGCTGTGGAACGGTTATGGAGGTCAACAAGGTTTTTTAAAGACCCTACCGAGTCCTTCGCACTCTCGAGAAGACTGTTGCAGAAAAACTCTATCCATTCCTCGTAAGTGCCTCTCTCCCTTACGGATGTGAGTTGCCGGTAGTACTCGCTTCGATTTTTCTTGAACTGGAACGATGGATAGAACAAGCAAGAATGAAGAACGCCATCATTGATGAGCATAAGTGTAATGAGAAGCCTGCCCAGGCGACCGTTTCCGTCTAGGAATGGATGGGCAGTTTCAAATTGGTAATGGACGAGCGCCGCCCGCACAATCGGATCCATTTCGACTTGAGGCTCATTGATAAAGCGTTCGAGGTCCTGGAGCGTGTTACTCAAATCTTCAATGTTTGGAGGGACAAACGATGCGGTTGCAATGGTGCAGCCTGAGGGGCCAATCCAGTTTTGTGAGGAGCGCAGCTCGCCTGGATTCTTCTCCGTTCCGCGCACTCCGTCCAGCAGGACCGCATGAACTTGCCTAAGAAGTCTCGTGCACAAGGGCATCTTTTTGAGCAGTTCTACGCCGCGGTCGACAGCACGGACGTAATTCACGACGTCTGCGACATCTTTATGATGGAGTTGTGTTTGCGATGGACTAAGTAGGTCGTCAAACGTGCACTGGGTTCCCTCAATTTGCGAAGAAAGGAGTGCTTCTTTGCGCACGTACATTGTCAGATACATGTCGGCGTTGGGAACAAAGTAGAGCATGCCTTCAAGCTCTCCAAGCTTTCGTGAGCATGCGGAAAGCGTGCGATAGGTTTCCTCGGTGAGGTTTAGCTGCCTCAATGATTGCAAGGGCGTTGGAAAAAACGAATAGTAAGCCAATTTCCCCGATAGATTATTGCGGAGCGTTCCCTGGCCGTTCTCCTCGATTTGCATCGCGCCCTCCATATCTTTAGTGCCGGAAACTCGTTATTAGGCTAATCATATCAATTCTAATAACGAGTTTAAGGATTAAATAGTCATTAGAATTGATGTAAACAATCTAATGATGAGAAGTCGTTATTACTTGACCATGGAGCTCGGCTTGGTACAAGGGGGGTTATACAAAATGAGAGCGGATAATCTCCCGTTTTTGGCTCGGTGACGGCCTTAAAGTCAAAGTGGGAGATTATCCACGCTCGTTAGTTAAGTGTCCGAAAATCCACACTCGCCAAACCTACCAAAAAGGGACGGGTTTATTTTGGCACGTTTCGGTCGGTATCAGGAAGTGCCAGGGACGGGGCGGCGGCAGGACTCGAGAGCGAAAAGAAGTGTCGGGTTTGGTGTGCCCGCTTCTGCCCGTCCCGTGCGCAGGCGATACTCGGCTTATCGACCCGCGATGCAAAGGAGATGCTCGTCCCACGAGCACTACCGGGAAGGGCTCGCGATTCGAGTTCCCACCTTAGCATTTGAACCATTTGGCACTATAATCACCATAGGCATGCGCAAAACGTTGCGCTTAATCAAGAGGAGAAAACGTATGGGTCTGTTTGACATGTTCAAGAAGAAGGCTGAGCCCGCGGCTGCCGCTGCTCCGGCCTCCATCTCTGCTTCTGCTGGCGCCGACGTGCTGTGCTCGCCCGTCAAGGGCAAGGTCATCAAGATGGCCGACGTGCCCGATCCCGTCTTTGGTGGCGAGGTTCTGGGCAAGGGCTGTGCCGTGTGGCCCGAGGATGATCTGGTCTACGCTCCCTGCGACGGTAAGGTGACTGTCACCATGGGTCACGCCGTGGGTCTGCAGTCCGATAGCGGCATCGAGGTTCTGGTGCACGTTGGCGTCGACACCGTCAACATGAACGGTGATGGCTTCGAGGGCTTCGTCAAGGCCGACGACGTTGTGAAGGCTGGTCAGCCCATACTCAAGATCGACCGCGCCAAGATCGCCGCTGCCGGTTACAAGGACTGCGTCGTGGTGGCCGTGTCCAACACCGCCGAGTTTGCTGACGTCGAGCTCGCCGTCGAGGCCGAGTCTGCCGTCGCCGCCGGTGACGCCATCGTTAAGGTCGTCCGCAAGTAAACTGCGGCATCCAAAGGCTGTGCGAGGGTGGTCGGGTTTTCCGGCCACCTTTTTTATTGCACCGCGGGAAAGCGTTTTATTGCACGTTGGGCGGGCTTGCAAACCGTTCGGACGCTAAAACGAACCGACCGCGCCTTCGCGTTGCCGAGGGTGTTCATAAGTGGATAGTATGGGCTTACTTATTACAACGTGTGCCGCGTCCGGGAAGCGCGGTGCCGCTCATTGGGAGGAACAACATGAAAAAGAAGCTGCTGCTTGCGCCCCTCATGGCCGTCTTGGTCGCATGCGTGGTCGTGCTTTCCGGCTGTGGAGGTCCTTCGGTTGAGGAGCTCATTACCGAGGATCTTACGACGCAGTTTGACGAGGTCAAGAACGGTGGCGACGACTTCCTCTCTGGTCTGGAGGAGGCTTCGGGCGACGAGTTCGAGCAGCTGGGTATCGATCCCAAGGAGTATGCCAAGACCTATCTCGAGGGCTTTGACTACAAGATCGGCGACGTGACGGTCGACGAGGACAAGGGTGTCGCGACCGCCGAGGTCTCCATCACCTGCAAGTCTATGAACAAGATCGTCGAGGACTTCTCCACCCAGTATCAGGAGAAGGTCGCCGCGCTTGATACGGTTCCTTTCGATGACGAGCTGTACAAGATGGCCGGTCAGGTTATGGTCGATGTGACCAAGGCCACCGAGCCCAGGAAGACCACGGTTATCTTCAAGTACACCTGCAACGACGACGGCGAGTGGTCTGCCGACGACTCCGTCAACTCCGAGATGATGGATGCAATGCTGAGCTAGTTCGTTGCGGCGTTTTACCAAACGCCGCAACTGCTCGACGCTGCAAACGCCCCTAAGCGGCAATCTGACGTTCAATTTCAAGGGCGCGACCAGAAGGTCAGCGCCCTTTCATTTCACGTCACCTTGCTCGCTTAGGGGCGTTTTCGCTGTCCGCCCTCTACCTGCGTCGTTGCCATGGTGGTCATTGGGGCGGCAGTTGGGGACACTCCTTGTGCCCGCGTTGCATCGAGTGCTTGGGAAACCGCGACCCGGTTTTTGGCCGAATAGTGGGTCGCATTTTCCGGATGGGGTGGGTTGCGGAAAGTGCGACCCGGAATATTGCTCTGAAACGGGATGCCGTTTCTCCGACGCGCCTCAAACGGAAAGCGCATCCCATTCCGGAGCTCCAAAACGGGATGCGCTTTCCGCGCGGAAGAATTGTCGCAGCTGCGTTAAGCAGTGTCGCTCGTTACTCGCCCAGAATCAGCGCCGCGAGCTCTGCCTGGGTGTCCACCACGTAGTCGGCGCCGGCGGCTTCCAGCTCTGCGCGGCCGCGGAAGCCCCAGCTGACGCCCGCGCTCTTAAGGCCGGCGTTGTGGCCGGTCAGGATATCGACATTGGAATCGCCCACATAGAGCGTGGTTGCCGGATTGGCACCCAGCTCCTCCATCACATGTAGCGTGACGGGTGCTTCGGGCTTGGGCGGAAACGCATCGACACGGCCCTGTACCAGCGCAAAGCGCTCGGAACCAAAATACTTCTCGATAAGCGGAGCCGCCGAGATGTGGTCCTTGTTGGTGAGCACGGCAAGCTGCACGCCCGCGGCACGCAGGCGGTCGAGCATCTCGATTGTGCCGGCATAGGGGGCGGTGTGGTCCTCCTTGTGCTCGCCGTAGTAAGCCCTAAACTCGGCAAGCGTCTGCTCAAACATACGGCCGTCGCCCGCATACTCGGCAGGCATAAAGCGCTCAACCAGCTTGAGCATGCCGTTTCCCACCTTGTAGCGGTACTCGTCGACGGCAAACGTAGGCCAGCCGTGCGTCTCGCAGGTATGGTTGCCGGCGGCCGCCAGGTCTTCGAGCGTGTTGAGGATGGTGCCGTCCAGATCAAAAATCACATGGGAAAAAGCTGCTGCCATGAAAGCTCCCGTCATTGGGTTCCAAAACGCACCCCATGATACTGGGCATGCGTGCCGGGCATGTTTGGAATCTGAATATCTTTAATAGCCCTGAGCCTTTGTTGTTAGCAAATTCTCGGCAGCTGCTCTCCTACGAGCATGTCGAGGATGCGAGTCGATCCCCAGCCGGTGCGCACGCGCACGGCGGGTCGAGCGCTCGATCCAAGCGGCACCACGCGGCCGATAATCGCGGCGTTCTCGCCGTAGCGGGCGGAACGCATGGCGGCTAGAGCCGCATCGGCTTGCTCGGCCGGCACGACGGCAACCATCTTCCCCTCGTTTGCCACCTGCAGCACATCGTAGCCGAGCATCTCGCAGGCAGCCTGCACGTCGGGACGCACGGGCACGGCATCCTCGTCGACCTCCATGGCAACATTGCTGGCCTGGGCAAACTCGTTGAGTGTGGACGCTAGGCCACCGCGCGTGGGGTCGCGAAAGCAACGCGTGCCGGGCGCTGCGGCCAGAACGTCGGCAATCAGGTGGTTGAGCGGCGCGGCATCGCTTTCGATCGTGCTCGAAAACGCCAGGCCCTCGCGTTGGCTCATGATGGCGATGCCGTGGTCGCCCAGCGTACCCGAGACCAGGATGACATCGCCGGGGCGGCAGTTGGCGCCGCTGAGCGCCACGCCCGTGGGAACCTCGCCCACGCCGGCGGTATTGATGTAGACGCCGTCGGCCCCGCCGCGCTCGACCACCTTGGTGTCGCCCGTGATTATGGACACGCCCGCCTCATGCGCCGCCTCGGCCATCGTCTGCACAATCTGGCGGAGCTTATCCATGGGATAGCCCTCTTCGAGGATAAATCCGCACGACAGGTAGCGCACGTTGGCGCCTGAGGTCGCGACGTCGTTGACGGTTCCGCACACGGCAAGGCGGCCGATGTTGCCACCGGGGAAGAACTGCGGCGAGACCACAAAGCTGTCGGTCGACATGGCGATGCGCCCGCTCGCGGGCAGCGCGGCGACGCCGGCATCGTTGCCCTCGAGCAGCTCGGGCGACCCAAAGGCATCCAAAAAGACCTCGTCGATGATGCGTTTCATCATCTGGCCGCCGGAGCCGTGACCCAGCAGGACGGTGCTATCGGTAACGCTATGGGACATATCGAAAACTCCAATCGTGGGTGGAATTATATGGGTGAGGCTCAGCGTCGACCGGTCCGCCGTCCGTTAGAACGGCGGAACCAATTAGCCTCGGTAGCGGAAATATGCTGCGCAGCTGCCCTCGGAGCTCACCATGCACGGGCCGACGGGGTGCTCGGGTGTACAAGCGTGGCCGAACAGAGGGCAGTCGCTCGGCGTAATGGCCCCGCGCAGCACGTCGCCGCAGCGGCACCCACGCGGCTCGACCGTCGCCTCAACGGGCACGTCAAAGCGAGCGCGGGCATCAAAGCGCGAGAACTCGGGGCGGATGGAAAGGCCCGAGTTGGCAATCGGCCCCAGCCCGCGCCACGTGGTGTCGCATGGCTCAAACACCTGCTCGACCAGCTGGCGCGCCACGGGGTTGCCGTCTGTGTTGACGCCACGGCGGTAGGCGTTGCCAATCGCGGGCTTGCCCTCGACAACCATCTGGACCAGCATGCAGATACCCTGCAGGATATCGACCGGTTCAAATCCTGTGACCACGCCCGGGGTATCGAACTCATCGACCAAAAAGCTAAAGGGCGTCAAGCCCGTGATGGTGGCGACGTGGCCCGGCAGGATAAAGCCGTCGATGGTGGTCTCGGGATCGTTGGCGATGGCACGCAACGCCGGCGGCGTGGTCTTGTGGGCGCAATAGACCGAAAAGTTCAAAAGCCCACGCGCCTCGGCCTCCAAGATGGCGGCGGCGATGGTGGGCGTCGTAGTCTCAAAGCCCACGCCCATAAAAATGACCGGGCGATCGGGGTTTTGCTCGGCAATGTCGAGCGCGTCGAGTGGGGAGTAGACGATGCGGATGTCGCGCCCTGCCGCCTTTTGCGCAGCGAGCGAGGTGGACGATCCGGGCACGCGCATCATGTCGCCAAAGGTGGTGATGATGGCGCCGTCGATGTTGGCGAGCGCGATTGCGTGGTCGATGTCGCGGTTGGCGGTAACGCAGACGGGGCAGCCCGGTCCGCTCAGCAGCTTGAGCCCGGCCGGCATAATGGAGCGAAAGCCATAGCGGCCGATGCTCACGGTGTGCGTGCCGCAGACTTCCATAAGGTTGATGGTGTGGTCGCCGACGAGTTCATGGATGCGTTCGATGAGCTCGCGGGCCAGCTTGGAATCGCGAAATGCCGAAAAGTCGATACCGGAGCGAGCCGGCTGTCCGGCCGCCACTAGTATGCCTCGGCCGGGTTGCTGGCCAGTTGGTCTTCTTCGACCAGTTCGGTCATGGCATTAACGAGCTCGAGCGTTTCTTGCGCTTCCTGCTCGTCGACGATCTGGATGCCAAAGCCGGCGTGTACGAGAATATAGTCGCCAACCTGCGCCGTCGGCACGAGTCTTAGCGAAACAGGGCGCTCGATGCCCATCATGTCGACGGTGGCCTTGAGGTCGTCGTCGCGTTTGACTACTTTACCGGGAACGGCAAGGCACATATTGTTCCCCTTTTATACGCTTTGCGCTGGACGGGCGCTCAATAATCCATCAGTTGATGGTAGCGCTCGCGGGGTTCGCGGGCAAACGCGTTACGCCTGTGAGACGGCGGCGTGCGAGGGCGAGCTACTGTGATGCAATCTGCGCAAGACGAGCGCTTGCGACCGCCGCCTGACCGTAGGCGATGCAGCCGTCATTGACGGGTACGGTGTGGGGGACAAGGACAGTAAGGCCCGCGCTTTTGAGCTCGCGGGCGAGGAGCTGAAGCAGAAGTCGGTTCATGAACACGCCGCCCGAGAGCGCGACGGTGTCGATGCCCTCGTGCACGCAGATATCGCTGGCGATGCGCGCCGAGGAGCGCGCGATGCCGACATGGAAGTCGAGTGCGAGCCTGTTGGCGGGCGCTCCGGCTTCAATTCCTCCCAAAAGTGCCTCAAAGAGTGCTTTCTGGTCCAGAACATAGGGGCCGTCCAGCCACGATGGGTCAGATGCGGAGTAGCCGGCGTTGTCGTCGGGAAAATGGGCGATTTCGCTGTCGAGCGCGCGCCAGGCGGCGGCTTCGAGCTCGATGGCGGGTTCGCCCTCGTAGGTTGCCTGGCCGCAAATGCCCAAAATCGCGGTTGCGGCATCAAACAGGCGACCCATGCTGCTAGTGCGCGGACTGTTGATGCCGCGCTCGATCATCGTTGCCGTTATGCTGCGCGTTTGCTCGTCAAGGCTGTTCAAGAGCCCCGCGGCTCCCGGGTGCTCGAGCAGGTCGAGCTCGCTGAGCAGGGCAAAGGCGTTGCGGCGGGCATCGTGTACGGATGCGGCGCCACCGGGAAGCGCCCAGGCGCGCAGATGCGCGACGCGCTCAAAATCGGTGAGACGGGCGACAAGAAACTCACCGCCCCATATGGTGCCATCGGTGCCGGCGCCCGTGCCGTCGAAGGCGATGCCGAGGACGCGTGCATCGGGCGCAAGCCGGCCTGCGACAATCGCCTCTGCCATTACGCTCGCGATGTGTGCATGGTGGTGCTGGACTTCGATAAGCGGCAGATCGTGCTCGCGCGCCCATTGGCTCGACAGATAGCTGGGATGCATGTCGCATGCCAAGGCGGCAGGCGCCAGGTCAAAGAGGTTTTCCAGACGCGAGCGCGCGGCGCTCCAAGCATCGAAAGTCGCGCCGTTTTCGACATCGCCGATATGCTGCGACACAAAACAGGTCGTATGACCGTCCGAGTCCGTGCGAGTGAGTGCAATCGTGGCTTTTTGCTGCGGCCCGCAGGCGAGTACGCAGGGCGTGGTGCCGTCGAGCGCCGGCAACGACAGCGGTTGCGGCGCATATCCGCGTGCACGACGTACGGGCATGACGTCGCCGTCGACCACGCGTACCACGGAGTCGTCGTAGCGCGACAGGATCGCGCGGTCGTTGCCGAGCAGCGCGTCGGCGATGCCGGCGGCAACGAGATGCTCCCATGCAAGGGCGTCGTCGGTCTCGATGGGCTCTTCGCTCAGGTTTCCGCTGGTCATGACCAGCGCATGCATGTCATGCGACGCGGCAGCTGCAAGCAACAGATGTTGAAGCGGCGTATAGGGGAGCATGACGCCGAGCTCGGGCAAGTCGTGCGCGACAGATGGCGCGAGGGCGAGGATGTCGGGGGAGCCGTGGGTGTTGCTGCCGGCGCCGGCCGCGCGGCGGCGCAACAGCACGATGGGACGAACGCTGCCGGCCAGCAGATCGCGCTCAACGCCATCGATATGACACAGGCGCTCGGCGTCGGTAAGGCTGCGCACCATAACGGCAAGCGGCTTGTTGCTGCGACGCTTGCGACGGCGCAACTCGCACACCGCCTGTTCGTTGGCGGCGTTGCAGGCTAGGTGGAACCCACCGAGACCCTTGATGGCGACGATGCCGCCGCCTGCCAGTAGCTCGACGCAGCGTTCGATGATGGCATCGCTGGCCTCGCGCGCGGAGCCGACGGCCGGTGTTGCGTCGGCAACCGCTGGCACAACGTCGCGATTGGCCTCACGCCACGTAATATGCGGTCCGCAATCAAAGCAGGCATCGGGCTGCGCGTGAAACCGTCGATCGAGCGGGTCGGCATACTCTGAGGCGCAGGTGGGGCACATGGGAAAGCGATCCATCGAGGTGGCCGCTCGGTCATAGGGCAGCGAGCGAATGATGGTAAAGCGCGGTCCGCAATTGGTGCAGTTGATAAAGGGATAGTGAAAGCGTCGGTCGGCGGGGTCGAATAACTCGCGCAGGCAGTCGTCGCACGTGGCGATGTCGGGTGAGATGAGCGTCGTGTGGGCGGTTTGATCCTGCGACGCCACAATGCGAAAGCCCTGCTCGTTAGCGGCGTCCCAGTCGCCGGGTGCTAGGTCCACAACCTCGACATGCTCCACGCGAGACGCCGCAGGCGCATGCTCGGAAAGCGCGGCGACAAATTTGCCGAGCGACTCGTTGAGAGCGTGCGCCTCGATATGCACGCCATCGCCCGCGTTGAGCACCCAGCCGCAAATGCCGTGCGCCATGGCCTCGCGATACACAAACGGTCGCATGCCGACGCCCTGCACAATGCCCGTTACATGGATATGCGCATGTCGCATGCGACCCTCCTTCGTTGAAATGTGTGCTGTTACAGTCCCAGGCTCTGCTCGGTGGCGGCGCAGGTGAGCTCGCCGTGTTTAACGCCGCGCAGGCCCAGCAGACGGTCTGCCAGCTCGTAGACGCGCTCGCCGCGACCCTTAAGCGCCAGAATCTCCAAGCAGTTGTGGTGATCCAGGTGCACATGCATGGTCGATACGATCTCGTCGGTGTAGTCGTGCTGCACCTCGTCCAGACGGCGCGTCAGGTCGCCGGTGTGATGGTCGTAAATCATGGTGAGCGACCCGATGACCTGCTCGTTGGGCGTTCGCATCTGCTCCTTGGCAATGGAGGCGCGAATCAGGTCGCGCACGGCCTCGGAGCGGTTGGCCACGTCGCCGCGGCGCGCGATCTGCTCGTCAAAGCGGCGCAGCAGGTCGTCGGGCGCGGTGGCCGAAAAGCGGACCAGCTCGGAGGCGGAGCCGCTGCAACGGCAGCCCGCGTCGCCGGTCGGCCCGTGCGAATGCTCGTGTCCGTGATCGCAGGTGTGCTCGTGCTCGGCCACGCTACACCAGCTTTACGGAGCCAACGGAGTTATGGTCGGCCTCGATGGCTTCCTCGTAGCCCTCGAGTGCGTCGTGCGCCTCGTGGAGCGCCGCCATGGCGGCCTCGAGCTTGGCACCAATGCGCTCCATGTCAAAGTTCTCGGTTGCATGCAGCAGCTGATGGCTCCACTCGTGGGCGAGCTCGATCGTGTCGTCGACCTGCTTGACGCTCATGGCAAGCTGGCTCATGTTCATTCCGACGTCATGCATGGGAAGTCTCCTTTTGTACGGGTCTAATCAGTGGTTCAGATTCTACTACGCCCGCTTTGCGCATCGCCGCATAAGAAAACGGGTGCGAGTCCGTCTGACCCGCACCCGTTCACTGGGGGCTGTTTGTGATTACCATACTATCCGTGGTCGCGGGCGCAGCGCCCGGCTCTCCGGTGAGCGGCGCAAAACCGCTCATGGACGGCAGCACATGACCGGCGTATTACAGGTGCTTCTCAAGCAGCGCCTGCAGCCTGGCCTTGGGCAGCGCGCCAACGGAGCGGTCAATTTCCTCGCCGTTCTTAAAGACAACCAGCGTGGGGATGCTCATGACGCCAAACTTCATGGCCAAGTCCTGATTGTCGTCAACGTTGCATTTGGCGACGGCAAGTTTGCCGGCCAGCTCGTCGGCCACTTCGTCAACGATGGGCGAGAGCGAACGGCAGGGACCGCACCACGGTGCCCAAAAATCAACCAGCACGGGAAGGCTGCCGTTAACAACGGAATCGAAGTTCTCGGGGGTAATCTGCTTAATGTCAGCCATGGTGACCTCCATAGTGCGACGCGGCTCGGCCGCGTAAAACTCAGTACGACCGTGCTTATACCCAACGGTCCGCAAAGCAAGCACTCGCGGTCGGCTCTTTTATATAATGGTGGGCACGCAAACGATTGGAGAGCGCATGTCCACGTCACAAAGCCAGAAAAAAGAAGCTATCGCCCAGGCGACCGAGCAGGAGCTCGCATCGCTCGCGGGTCGCGGCGTGCGTATCGCGGGCAACGCGTGCTCGCCGATTGTGCTGGTAAAAGGTGATTTAGACGATGCCGAGCGTGCGGGCGGCGAGCTGGCTGCCGGTCCGGACGGTGCCGCGCTGCGCAAGGCGCTCGGTGCCATCGGCTACGCGCCCGAGGATTTCTGCGTGTTGGCAAGTGTTGCCGGCGCGGGTGACGGAGCGGTTGCGACAGGCGAGGGCCTGCCGTGCGAGCTGTTCCGCGAGGCGCTCGAGGCCTTGGACCCCGAGGCGGTCCTGCTGTTGGACGATCGCGCGGCCGATACCATGCGCGAGACCTATGCCGACATGCTTGTGGCAATCGACGACTTTGATACCGCTATGCTCAAGCCTGGCTTGGTCGCCCATGTACAGGGTCGTCGCGTGCTCGCGCTCGACGGTTTTGAGGCGGCGCTCACTGACAAAGCCGCCAAGCAGCGCATGTGGGCATACATCAAACAGCTGACCCCGGCAGCCGCGCCGCTGTAGCGGTCCGGCGCCGACAAGGCAGCCCCAGCGGGTCGAACGCGGCTGCCGGCCTGTCGCGTCCCTACATCACGGCGCGCAGTTCAAATCGGTCGCCGTTGATGCGGAACTGGCAGTTGCCGTTCATGCGCTCGACGGCAAGCTTAATGCTCTTGGTTCCAAAGCCGTGTCCGGTGTGCCCGGCTACGGGCATGCCGTCGACCATGCGCGGCGGGCGCCCAAACGTGTTGGAGACCAAAAGGAGCAGTTGACCGTCCTCGCAACGCAAGTCAAGATCGACAAATCGCTTGCCCTGGGGAGCGGCGCTTGCGGCGACGATGGCGTTGTCCAGGGCGTTTGAGAGCACGCTAAACAGATCGACGTCGGCTACATGGACGCTCTCGGGCACGGCGGCGCGCAAATCGGCGGTGATGCCGTTTCGGTTGATATCGGAGCTAAATGACGAAAGCGCGATATTGACCGTGTCGTTGGCGCAGTAGCGGCGCACGGCGGTGCGGTCGTTCGTCTCACAGAGCTCGTCGATGCGCTCGAGCGCCTCGTCGATGTGGCCCTCCTCGATCAAAGCCGCAAGGCCGCGCAGGAAGTGCCGCATGTCATGGCGGAGGACTGAAAGCTCACGTCCAGATTGGCGCCAAGCCTCGAGCTCTTTGATAGCTGCGCTGTCGCGGGTCGCGAGCATCCAGCGCTCGCGCTCGGCGATTTCCTTCGCCTCGTATTCGCGCAGATACACAGCAAGAAACATAAGGTAGAACGCGCAAAGCGCAAACGCTAAAAACTCAACCGTCACCACGGAACCCGAGTGGAAGAGCGTGGTGTAGACGTTGGTGGCGTAGTCAAAGATGTAGTAGACGAGCGGCAGGATGAGCAGAATCTCGAGCTCGGTAGGGCTTTTGACCGCCAGGCGCGGACCGATGTCGCTTGCCCAATGCAGCAGGATCGCAAAGACGACGGCCGTGGTGATAATGCGTGCCACGTAGTACGCGATTTGCGACTCGGTGGCGGCGAGCGCGGCGATGCCCATCCAGTTGCTAAACTGGCAGCTCAGGTAAGCACTGGTGACGCCCAGCATAACGAGCAGCGGGCTCAGGCGATAGCGCGCGCACAGATAGATGACGAGTGGCAGATGCACGACGAACGGATATGCCTGACGGGCGAAAAGCTCGCCGCCGACGGCATTGGCGAGGCCAAATGCGCATCCGGTTACGGCACCGACCAACACCAGTTCAAGCGCATGACGCCGGTTGATCTCGACACCGCACAGTGCCGCCGAGGCAAAGACGCCAAAGAGCAGCGTCGTGGCGTGGTGGATTGCCCAAAGGACCATTTCGACCGAGGAGACCATCAGCGTCTCCCACCCTCAAAGCGCGCCGCAAAGTAGGCGTCTTGGAATCCCTGCTTGCAGCTGCGCGAAAGCGGGATGCACGCGCCCGAGCGCATGACGATGTCCGTGCGGTCAAAGTGATCGATATTGCGCAGGTTGACCTGGTAGCTGCGGTGGCATTTAAAGAAGACCGCGTTTTGCTCCAAGCGGTCCTCGACGCTGCGGAACGACTCGAGTGCCTCGATATCGCGTCCGTCGCGCAGGTGGAAGACCACGTGCTTGTTGCGCGCCTCGGCATATTCGATGTCGGACAGGCGCAGGGCGTGGTAGCCAAAGGAAGTTTTGATCACGAGCTCGTCGGTTGCCGCCGGGCGCATGCTCGAAAGCTCGTCGAGTAATCGCGCCAGGCGTTCGTAAGTCACGGGCTTGAGCAGATAGTCGAAGGCGCGGACCTCGTAGGATTCCAGCGCGAACTCGGGCGACGAGGTGAGGAACACCAGGCGCACGGCGGTGTCGGCCTGGCGCAGTTCGCGTGCGGTGTCCATGCCGTTGACGAGCGGCATGATCATGTCGAGCAGAATGATGTCGGCGCGCGATGCGGCATGGCGGGCCAGCAGGTCCTCGCCACGCGTAACGAGCGCAACGTCGACCGCCGTGCCCGTCTCGCTCGACCAACGGTCGATCATTCGGTGCAGTCTATCTAGAAAAGCGACGTCATCGTCGCAGGCAATAATCTTGAGCATTCGGCCCCCTTAAGTAGTTCGATTTTGCCACATTGGGTGCGGACCGCTTGTGGGGGTGCGGACCGTTTGCGCCCCACGGCGTGCAACTCGCGCCGAGCGGTATTGCGGTGGCGAAAGATGCTTCCTGCGCTATCGAGAGCTCGGCTATCCTCAGCTTGCCAGTTCGAAAATGGACCTGCCATATGATTGAATCTTTATTTCAACTTTACACCTAGGTTTACAGCTGTCTTGTCAGCTGTAAACCTAGGTGTCATACTAAAGCCCCAAGATTCGCCAAAAGAGAGGGGCCTTGATGGCACAGAGCGCGAACATGGATGCGTCGGAGCTTGCACGCGATATCGCGGCCGGCCTAGCATCGGCAACGACGGCAACGGAGCGCGCGGCACTGGTGCCCGCAGAGCTCGTCGAGGCCATTCAGCAACTAAAAACCCAACGTGACGCGGTGATCCTGGCGCACTATTACGTGGCGCCCGAGGTCCAAGCCGTTGCCGATTACGTCGGCGATAGCTTCTACCTGGCAAAGCTCGCCAAAAGCCTGCCGCAGCAGACCATCGTGTTGTGCGGCGTGGAGTTTATGGGCGAGAGCGCCAAGCTGCTCAATCCCACTAAGACCGTGCTGCTGCCCGAGCCGGGCGCGGACTGTCCCATGGCGCACATGGTCAAGCGCGAGACGGTCGACGCGGCGCGCGCCGAGTACGGCGACGACCTGGCTGTCGTCTGCTACGTCAACTCCACGGTCGAGATCAAGAGCTGGAGCGACGTGTGCGTCACCAGCTCCAACGCCGTCAAGATCGTGTCTGAGCTGCCGCAGCAGCATGTCCTGTTCATCCCCGATCAAAACTTGGGCCGCTTCGTAGCCGAGCAGGTGCCGCAAAAGCACGTCATTCTCAACAAGGGCTACTGCCCGCGCCACCACATCATCACCGTCGAGCAGATCGTCGACGCGGCGGAGGCCCATCCCGACGCGCTCGTGCTGGCGCATCCTGAGTGCAAGGCCGACGTCCTGGCCGAGGCCGACTACATCGGCTCCACCGCCGGCATCATCAAGTATGCCGAGGAGTCGGACGCCAGCGAGTTCATCATCGTGACGGTCCGCGGCGTGCTCTACGAGCTCGAGCGCCGCTGCCAGGGCACCGGCAAAAAGTTCTACTTCCCCGCGGTGCAACCCACCTGCGTCAACATGGATCTCATCACGCTCGAAAAACTCGTACGCTGCCTAGAGACGGGCGAGGGCGAGGTGAAGATCGGCGTGTCGGATGAGGCCGCCGACCAGGCCAAGCTCACGCTCGACCGCATGCTCGAGTACGCAGCGCGCTAAAACAATGTGACATGAGGGGCGGCCCCTTATGTCACATTACAAGGGAGAGGATTCCTGTGGAAACCAAGCAATACTCCGACATGGAGTGCGACGTCGTCATTGCCGGCTGCGGCGTGGCTGGCCTATACGCTGCCCTCAATCTGCCGACGAGCACGCGCGTGATCATGCTCTCCAAGGGCGCGGTCGACGAGTGCGATTCGATGCTCGCGCAGGGCGGCATCTGCGTGCTGCCCGAGGGCTCGGACTACGATGCCTTCTTTGAGGACACCATGCACGCCGGTCACTACGAGAACCGCCGCGAGAGCGTAGACATCATGATTCGCTCGAGCCGCTCGGTCATCAACGACCTGCTGGCGATGGGCGTGGACTTTGAGCGCAAGGCCGATGGCGGCCTCGACTTTACCCGCGAGGGCGCGCACAGCCGTCCGCGTATCGCCTTCCATGCCGACATTACGGGCAAGGAGATTACGACCAAGCTGCTCCAGGCTGTCCGCAAGCTGGACAACGTGCAGATTCTTGAGCACGTGGCCATGACCGACATCCTGACGGCCGAGCGCGATGGGGCCACAGTGTGCACTGGTGTCGTCGCTGTTGCCGTGGACGAGGGCGATTCGGTCCGCCCCGCCGACGAGCTGGCACATGCCGTCGAGGGCGTGCATACCGGTGAACCGTTTGAGATTCATGCTCGCCATACATTGTGGGCGACGGGTGGCATCGGCGGCGTGTACGATCACTCCACCAACTTCCCGCAGCTCACCGGCGACGCCTGCTACATCGCGCAGGAGCACGGCATTACGATGGAGCACCTGGACTACGTGCAGATTCACCCCACGGGATTGTTCTCGCCGCAGCCGGGTCGCACCTTCCTGATCAGCGAGAGCTGCCGCGGTGAGGGCGCGATTCTGCTCAACGCCGCCGGCGAGCGCTTTACCGACGAGCTGCAGCCGCGCGACGTGGTCGCCGCCGCTATTCGCGAGCAGATGAAGCAGGACGGCACCGAGCACGAGTGGCTGAGCTTTGCCCCCGTCGAGCGCGACGTGGTGACCGGGCACTTTGCCAACATCCGCGCGCGCTGCCTGGAGGACGGTCGCGACATCCTGGATGAGCCCATCCCCGTCACGCCCACGCAGCACTACTTTATGGGCGGCGTGTGGGTCGACAAGGACGGCCGCACCTCGATGCCCGAGCTCTACGCCGCCGGCGAGACGGCTTGCAACGGCGTTCACGGCAAGAACCGCCTTGCATCAAACAGCCTGCTCGAGGCGCTGGTCTGGGGTCGTCGCGCCGCGTGGTATATGCGTACCGGCGGGTCGCTGGCCGTGGAGCAGGCGGGCGAGCCCGCGCTCGATGGCCGTCATCGCGCCCTAAGCGCCGACACCCTGGCAATCGATGATTTGGCCCGTGCCGCCGGCACGCAGGCCGTGGAGGAGTAGACCATGAATCCCATTACCATGAAGCTCGTCGTCGATGATCTGATTCTGCAGGCTCTGCGCGAGGACATTACGTTTGAGGACGTGAGCACGGCGAGCGTGTGCCCCACGGCGCGCCCCGCCACAGTGGAGCTTATCGCCAAGGCCGACGGCATCATCGCCGGCTTGGATGTGTTTGCCCGCACCTTTGAGTTGCTGGATCCGCAGAGCTCGGTGCTGTTTGATGTCGTCGATGGCGACGAGGTGCACGCCGGCGACCATGTGGGCCAGGTGCGCGGCGACGCGCGCGTGCTGCTTTCGGGCGAGCGCGTGGCACTCAACTACCTGCAGCGCATGAGCGGCATCGCTACCTACACGCACAGCATGGCCGCGGCGCTCGAGGGAACCAAGACCGTGCTCGTTGACACGCGCAAGACCACGCCGGGCATGCGCGTGTTTGAGAAGGCGGCGGTTGAGATTGGCGGCGGCAGCAACCACCGTTACAACCTGTCGACGGCCGTCATGCTCAAGGACAACCACATCGATGCCGCCGGTGGCGTGACGCGTGCGATCGAGATGGCGCGCGCCCATGCATCGTTTACCACGACGGTCGAGATTGAGTGCGAGAACCTGGACATGGTGCGCGAGGCCGTGGAGGCCGGCGCCGACATCATCATGCTCGACAACATGACCCATGACGACATGGCCGCCGCCATCGAGCTTATCGCCGGTCGCGCCAAGACCGAGTGTTCGGGCAACGTGGACGCCGACAATATTCGCGCGCTCGCCGACCTGGGTGTCGACTATATTAGCTCGGGGGCGTTGACGCACTCTGCGCCGATTCTCGACCTCTCGCTTAAGCACCTGCGTCTGCTGGACGGTAAATAATGGACGCCCGCGAGCGTCGCCGTGCCATCATGGGCGTGCTCGAGCGAGCCAAAGACCCCGTCTCCGGCAGTGCACTTGCTCGCGAGGTGGGTGTGAGCCGCCAGGTTGTCGTGCAAGACATCGCCCTGCTGCGTGCCGATGGGCACGATATCGTGGCGACCAATCGCGGCTACGTGCTGCAGGAGGCCCCCAGCAGCCCCGCTGTGCCCACGCGCTTGGTCAAGGTTCGCCACGGCGTGGAGCAGGCAGGCGATGAGCTCACGAGTATCGTCGACGCCGGCGGCGCCGTGCTCAACGTGATCGTCAATCACCGCGTGTACGGTAAGATCACGGCCGACCTGGACATTCGCAATCGTCGAGATGTTGAGCGCTACCTGCACGATATCGAGAGCGGCAAGAGCTTTCCGCTCCTAACGGTGACGAGCGGCTATCACTTCCATCGCATTGCGGCAGAGGACGAGCAAACCCTCGACGAGATCGAGGCCATGCTCAAGGAGAAGGGCTATCTGGCAGACCTGATGCCCTACGAAGACGATTTGTCCTAGTCGACGCCGCATCTATAAGTTGCGGTGAAATAGTTCCTAAAAGGGGGTGCGGACGATTTCTTGGACCGCGCCTAGGCGTATCCAAGCTTCCTGCGGTACTCCATCGGGCTCAGCCACCCGAGGGACTTCTTGATCCGCTCCTCACGATAGTACACGAGGT
>CABUXL010000032.1 GCA_902495525.1 uncultured Collinsella sp. | reverse complement strand
TCATAAATTGCGGTGAAATAGGGACTGTTTAAGCGTTTAAAACCGCCAAACAGTCCCTATTTCACCGCAACTTAGAGAGGACGGCCTCGGTCGGTACTGCCGTATCAGCCGAGGCCGCTGCATCGCTAGCGCTGTACGTAGGCGCGGACGAGCTCGAAGGTGTTGCGCACGCCGTCCATGTGGCTACGCTCGTAGTTGTGGCTCGCATACACGCCGGGGCCGATCAGACCATGGCGAATGTCGTAGCCGGCAGAGAGCGTGGCTTCGACGTCCGAACCGTAATGCGGATACACGTCGATAGCGTAATCGAGCTCAAGCTCGCGCGCGATATTGGACAGCGCCGTCACCAGGTCGTAGTTGTACGGACCGCCCGAATCCTTGGCGCAGATCGACACCATGTGCTCGGTGCAGCCTAGGTCGTCGCCCACGCAGCCCATGTCAACACTGATCATCTCGCGCGTGTCGGCCGGCACGAAGGCGCCGCCGTGGCCCACCTCCTCGTACACGGTAAAGAGCAGCGAAACCTTACGCGAAAGCGTCACCTCGCCAGCGGCGACGGCACGCGCCAAGCCCAACAAAATGGCGGCCGATAGCTTGTCATCCAGGAAGCGGCTCTTAATGTAGCCGCTCTCCGTCACCGTCGTGCGAGGATCCATAGCGATGATGTCGCCGGTCTGAATACCCAGCTCGAGCACATCGTCCTTGCTGTCGACGTTCTCGTCGAGCAAGATCTCCATGTTCTTCTCGATGGTCTTGACCGGCTCGTCGGCCACGTGCGCCGAAGGCTCGGTGTTAAGAACCACGCCCGTGTAGACATTGCCGTCGCGCGTGTAGACGGTGCAGTTCTCGCCATCGGCCGTAGACCACTGATGCCCACCGAGCGTCGTGGGGCGCAGGCGGCCATTGTCCTTAATGGAACGCACCATGGCGCCTAGGGTATCGACATGGCTCGCCAGTACGAGCGGCTCGCCCTCGCCGCCAAGCTCAACGAGCACGTTACCCTTATTAGAACGCTCAGGGCCAAAGCCCATATCGCGCAACGTTTCCATCAGATAATCAGTCGCCGCACGAGTAAACCCCGTAGGCGAAGCAATCGAGGTAAGCGCCTTCAACTGGTCAGTAATATAGGAGAGCGTAGAATCCATCTTGGACACCAAAGTCACCCTTTCATATCGAATTAAACCCACAGCAACAATACCACCGCGAACCATCTTTTTACCTAGCGAGATGACCCATTGAACTCCCCAGAACTGCGCCCGCCACGACAACGAGCCGGCGGGCCCCCTGCCCGTTAGCCCCGCAATCTTTCCGCAGGACGGAGAAAGCCCCCGCCGCACGAAGTGCGCAGCGGGGGCTTCCGACATATCCGAGGACGATTGCGGGGCTAACGGGCAGGGGCCCGCCGAACCAAGTTAGGCAGCCGGGCAAATCTTCTTGAAGAGCTCGATGACGTCGTCGAGCGTTGCCTCGCGCGGGTTACCCGGGAAGCAGGCGTCGGCCATGGCGTCCTTGGCCAGGACCTCGATCTCGTCAGCCTTCATGGCCTCACAGACGTGCGGGATGTTCACGTCGGCGGAAAGCTGCTTGACGGCGGCGATGGCGGCATCGGCGGCCTCGGCGGTGCTCATGCCCGTGGTGTCAACGCCCATGGCGACGGCAACCTTGGCCAGGCGCTCAGCGCAAACCGGCTTGTTGAACTCCATGGCGATCGGCAGCAGCATGGCGCAAGCGACGCCGTGCGGGGTGTCGTAGTGAGCGGACAGGGTGTGAGCCATGGCGTGGTCGATGCCCAGGCCAACGTTGGAGAAGCCCATGCCGGCGACATACTGGCCAAGGGCCATGCCCTCGCGGCCGGAGCCGGGCTGACCGGACTTGGCCTCGGCGACGGAGTCGCGCAGGTTCTCGCTGATCAGCTTAATAGCCTCAAAGTGGAACATGTCGGAGAGCTCCCAAGCGCCCTTGGTGGTATAGCCCTCGATGGCGTGGGTCAGAGCGTCCATGCCGGTGGAAGCGGTCAGGCCGGCGGGCATGGAAGCCATCATATCGGGGTCGACGACGGCGACCTCGGGGGCGTCGTTGGTGTCGACGCACACGAACTTGCGGACCTTCTCGGGGTCTGTGATGACGTAGTTGATGGTCACCTCGGCAGCGGTACCGGCGGTCGTCGGCACGGCGATGGTGAACACGGCATGGTTCTTGGTGGGAGCAACGCCCTCGAGGCTGCGGACATCGGCGAACTCGGGGTTGTTGATGATGATGCCGATGGCCTTGGCGGTGTCCATGGAGGAGCCACCACCGATGGTCACGATAGCGTCAGCCTCGGCGGCCTTGAAGGCCTCGACGCCGTCCTTGACGTTCTGGATAGTGGGGTTGGGCTTAATCTCGGAGTAGAGGCTCCAAGCGATGCCGGCGGCGTCGAGCTCGTCGGTCACCTTAGCGGTAGCGCCAAACTTAACCAAATCGGGGTCGGAGCAGACGAAGATCTTCTTGTAGCCGCGACGCTGGAGCTCGCCGGGGATCTCCTTGATGGCGCCGGAACCATGATAAGAGATGGTATTGAGAACGAAACGATTAGCCATTGATAGCCTCCCATCGTGTGCGGGGCATCCATTACGCCCCACGCTATGAGTCCCATCCTAACGCTTTTGAAACAAAAAACGCGTGAGAACATCAAAAGTGTTAAAGCGTTTCAACAGATGATGAAAAATATTGCGGCAAAGGGACAGCCCCTTTGCCGCATTCGGTTACTTTCGGCAGCCCTCTTTCCAAGCCTCGGCCGCAACCTTCCAGCGTAAGCGCAAATCGCGCTCGCGGTCGATGAACATGATGGCAAACGCGACAAACAGCAGCAAGCTCGCCACGACGATGGCGTGCAGGCCCATGCGCTCAATACACCAGTTGCCCAACACGGCGCCAAACACAAAGGTAAAGATCACGCCAAAGTACAGCAGGCCGTTTTCCAAAAAGCCGCGCCTGTGGGTGATGATGTAATCGTCCACGTTTTGCAGCGCGTTGCGCAAGTTGCCGATGCACATGGTCGTAGCGATGCCGTGACCGTGGATCTTGCGGAAGCTCTCAACTTGCATACCGCAGGCAAACGAGGTGAGGCAGTTGGCGAGCAGGTTGAAATTGCCGCCGGGGATAAAGCTCACGCCCAGCAAGATAACGGCTTCAAAGAACACCGTCACTTGGCGCCAGTGAATCACGCTGCCAAACCGCTCGTGTACCAGATCGGCAAGCATAATGCCCACGGCAAACGACACCACGGGGAAGAAATAGCGTCCCGCAAGTGCCCAGTTGCCCTCCGAGATGCTCACGCCCACGAGCAGGATGTTGCCTGTCTGCGCGTTGGCGAAAACATGATCGCGCCCAATGTACGAATAGACGTCCATAAAGCCACCGGCGAGCGCCAAGATAATGCCCAGCTCGATGGACTCCGATATCTGTTTGGCACGCTGCATCGTCGTGCATCCTCCTTGTTGACGACTCTCTCGTGCGTTGGCGGAAACATAGCCGCCGTTCATACTGTAACCCATTGACAACATGGCGTGCGCGCGAGACGGGTTCTCCAACGCGCAGATACACAGTCTGGAAACAAACAGCGGGCGCGGCGCCGACACCCGACGCCTCGTGTACTCCACCAGTCTTTTTAGCGCCGTCCCAAAAAGACTGGTTACAATTACGTGCAGCATACAAACACCGGGAGGAATCGTGGCAAAAAAGCCCCAGGACGCTCAGCACAACCAGCACGGCAAGCATGCCCAGCGCGGCCAGCAGCAAAAGCGCGGCGGCAAGGCCCAGGGCTCGCGACCCGCGCATGCCCCGGCTGCGCCCGCCCGTCCCTGGCGTCCGGGCCGCGATAAATTCCTCCCCGTCAGCCGCTCCGATATGGATGCGCGCGGCTAGGACCAGTGCGACTTTGTCTACATCTGCGGCGACGCCTACGTGGACCATCCGAGCTTTGGCATGGCTATCATCAGCCGCGTACTCGACGCGCACGGCTACAAAGTGGGCATCATCTGCCAGCCCGACTGGACCGACCCCGCCAGCATCACTGTGCTCGGCGAGCCGCGCCTGGGCTTTTTGGTCAGTGCCGGCAACATGGACTCCATGGTCAACCACTATTCGGTAACCAAGCACCGCCGCCACACCGACGCCTATACCCCCGGCGGCGAGGAGGGGCACCGCCCCAATCGTGCCGTCACGGTCTACGGCAATCTCATCCGTCAGACGTTTAAGGACGCTCCCATCATTATCGGCGGCATCGAGGCAAGCCTGCGCCGCCTGGCCCACTACGACTACTGGCAGGACAAGCTCAAGCGCTCGGTGCTGCTCGACTCGGGCGCCGACATCCTCATCTACGGCATGGGCGAGCACGCAATCGTCGAGATCGCCGACGCGCTCGACGCGGGGCTGCCCGTCGATCAGATCACCTATATCAACGGCACCGTTTACCGCACGGGTTCGCTCGACGAGGTCTACGACTACGACCTGCTGCCCAGCTGGGACGACCTTACCGCCGACAAGCTCAACTACGCCCGCAGCTTTAACGTGCAGCAGCAAAATATGGACCCTATCACCGGCCATCGCTTGGTAGAGCCATATCCCAACAGCGTGTACGTGGTGCAGAACCCGCCGTCGGCAACACTCACCACCGACGAGATGGACGAGGTTGCCGAACTCCCCTACGCACGCGATTGGCATCCCGACTACGACGCGGCAGGCGGCGTGCCGGCCTTTGCCGAGATCAAGTTTTCCATTAGCTCCAACCGCGGCTGTTTTGGCGAGTGCTCGTTTTGCGCGCTCACCTTCCACCAGGGCCGCGTGTTGCAGATGCGCAGCCACGACTCGATCATGCGCGAGGCCGAGCTGCTCACGCGCGATCCCGAGTTTAAGGGCTACATCAACGACGTGGGCGGACCGACGGCAAACTTTAGCCGCCCGGCCTGCGACAAGCAGCTCAAGCACGGCGTGTGCAAGAACAAGCGCTGCCTGTGGCCGAACGTGTGCAAGAACATGGTGGTCGACGAGAGCGGCTACACGCAGCTGCTACGCGACCTGCGCCAGCTGCCGGGCGTCAAGAAGGTCTTCGTCCGCAGCGGCATCCGTTTTGACTACACTATGGCCGATGCCTCGGACGAGTTTTTGCGCGAGCTGCTGGAGCACCATGTCTCGGGCCAGCTACGCGTGGCGCCCGAGCATGTGAGCGACGCGGTGCTCTCCGTGATGGGCAAGCCGAGCCGCGCCGTCTACGATGCGTTCTGTCGTAAATTTGAACGCTTGAACCGCGAATACGGACTCAAGCAGTACGTGGTGCCGTATCTGATCTCGAGCCACCCCGGTTCGACGATGAAGGAAGCCGTGGACCTTGCCGAGGCCGTGCGCGACATGGGCTACATGCCCGAGCAGGTGCAGGACTTCTACCCCACACCGTCCACTATGTCGACCTGCATGTACTACACCGGCGTGGATCCGCGCACTATGCAGCCGATCTACGTGGCACGCGACCCGCACGAAAAGGCCATGCAGCGTGCGCTCATCCAATACCGCAAGCCCGAGAACTACAAGCTTGTGCGTGAGGCGCTGGAAAAGGCCGGCCGCCGAGATCTAATCGGCTACACCAAGCATTGCCTGATCCGTCCCGTACCGCCGCGCCCGGGCGAGACGCCTGCTAGCGGCGGACATGGGACCGGCAAGAAGGGCGGCAAGGCCCACGGTGGCGCCGCCGGCAAGGGACCCAAAGGCAGCAAGGGCCACGGCGGCATGTCCCGCGCGCAGAACACCGCGGGCCGCAACCGTGCGGCCCAGGGGCGTCAGGGCGCCAACGGCGGCGGACGCCGCAACTAGGGCAGCGGTGCGCTCGCTGCGTCCATCCCACACGCGTGGTGCAGCGAGCGCATTGCCTCAACGAGGATGACACCGGCGATAGCGACCGTAATTGCCACGTCGAACGGCGTGTTCACAAACCAGAGTAACGTCATGAGATAAGACCCGGCGTTAAAGGCAAAATGCAGCAGGATCGTGTAGCGGAGCTTTCCGGTGGTCACGAGCACCCAGCCAAAGACCAGGCCGGCGGCACCCGCGTAGCAACCCTGCACCCAATTCATGTGCATAAAACCGAAGATTGCCGCCTGCAGCACAATCGCCGCGGCGATACCCCACGTGCTTGGGGCCGCCCAGGGCACCATGGCGCCGTCCTGCGCGCTCGCACGACGCCGGCGCTTCCAAAGTGGGCGGCACTGCGGATTAAACGCTCGGAGCGAAAACTCGAAAATAATGCCGCGCACCAGGAGCTCTTCGCAAAATGGCGCGCCAATCACCGTGGTCAGAACGGCCAGATAGCTCGTGTCGCCCATGCCTGTTTCCTCGACGAGCTCGCTATAGTCTGCCGCGACCTCGGGCAGCAGCGACAGCACGCCGTCGCATAGGTAGCTAATGACCACCTGCATGGACAGGCCGATCACGACAACGCAGACGATGCGCTTCCATGCCGCGCCTGCTCCCCCACCGAGCGGGCGCTCGCCTTGCCGGCGCGCCATAAACGAGCGCGGCCACAGATAACGCCACCACAGCAGCGCCATCAAAAATGACGCCGTCTGAGCGGCAGCCTGGAACCATTGAATATCGAGGTTGTCGATCGGGAAACCCGTCAGCACCGACACGGCATCGAGAACTGAAAACAGAACCACGCTCAGGGCTATATCGGCAGCGACAACGCCAAAACAGGCAAGCGCCCACGCCATCGCATTGAGCATGCCAACCTCCTCAAAACCCGGCACTTAGGGACGTTCCTTAACTGCCGGCTGAAAAGGAACGTCCCCAAGTGCCGGCAGTTTGGGACAGTCATTGTTGATGAGAATCGGGCGCAGCGCCAAAAGCCCCGCTCGGCGAGATGTCGAACGGGAAGGTGCCGCAGCGATTGAAAGCGGCGATGAACATGCGGATGGCGTTGGACGGTGTGGTGCCCACGAGCTGGGTTGCCGCCGCGAAGGCCGCCTTTTCCTCGGGCAAAACCTTCGCGACAACCGGGGTCATGTGTTCTGCCATGGCGCTTCCTTCTTGAAACGACGGTGGTGCGGATGGATGCGGGCCACGCGGCTGGGCGACGGGCTATGAAGGCAACCCGATTGGCCCGCATCTGGAGTTTGTTCTACGGCGTTGGTATTACTTGGTAATCCTAAGTATTACCCCGTAGATAGAATACCATACCCGACCCCATGGAGACAGAAGAAAACGAATCATTTTATTGTTGAGTTAGCGCCTGAAATGGCTTTTAGAGCGTGATGATATCCGAGATATCGAGGGCCCGAGCGTCAGCGGCATCGTGCGTGGCAAGCAACAGCATGCGGCCGTCGAGCAAGTCGAGCACGACCTCGGCGCATGCGTCGCGCGCAGCGATGTCTAGACCGGTAAAGGGCTCGTCCAGAATCACTGCGCCGCCCGGGCACAGCAGGGCTCGGGCAATCTCGACGCGACGACGCTGCCCACCCGAGAGCTCAGCCACGCGTGCATGCACATCGATCCCCGGTACCAGCAGGCGCAACAGGGCTGCGGCACTCGAGGCATCCACGCGCGCGTCGGCGCACACCAGCACATTATCCAAGGCAGAAGCGTCCTCGACCAGGCGCACATCCTGAAACACCATGGAGCACGGTGCGCACTCCCCCGCCGCCAGCGCAAGCAACGTCGACTTGCCCACGCCCGAAGCGCCCATCACACAGGTGCGTCCACCGGCGGGCACATGAAGCACCAGCCCGTCGAGCGCCGGCGCCCAAGGCGCGCGATCGCCCACGGCAAGCGCAAGCTCCGCTGCAGCACCATCGCTCGCAGCCCCTGTACGCCCGCGCAGTCCATGCCCATGCGCCCGCACGGCAGTTCGCCACGCCACGGGCCCCGAAGCCCGCAGCAACCACACCAGAACGCGCTCGCATGCCCACGATGCCGCCACGACCAGCACGGTCCACGCCAGCAGGTCAGCCGTCTCGATGAGCAGCTTCGCCTGATAGATGCGCTCGCCCACGGTGCCCGTCGCCATGCCGATGAGCTCCGCCGCCACGCCGGCCTTCCAGCTCATGCCGATCACGGCACGCGCGCACGAAAGCACAAACGGCAGGACCTCGCGCCAGGTATGGGCGCAAAACAGACGCCAACCCCGCACGCCATGCAGATGAAACATCTGCTCCAGCGACTGATCAACCTGCGTCAAACCCTCGACCAGCGAAAAATACACGCCCGGCAGCGCCATCAAAAAGACCGCGGCGATGCTCACGCGCGCCGACCCCAACCAAATGAGCAGCAGGACCACCACGCAGGCAACCGGTGTCGCCTTAACAAACGAAAGCGCAGGCGCCACCAAGCGGGCAAACGTCAGCGACCGCACCGAGGCTCCCGCCATCACGACGCCGCACACCGCGGCAAGCGCCAGCCCGCCCAAGATACGCGCACCCGAGCCTGCCAGAATCGCCCATGTGCCGGCATCGCATACCAGTCGTAGCAACGCCACCACGACAGCGCCCGGCCCCGGCAAAATCAACGGCTGCGCCACGAGACCCGCCACCAGCACCCACACGGCAAGCCAAAAGGCGGCAACGGCACCTGCTGCCGCCACCGCCTTCATACGCTCTGCCATTTGTCGAGCAAACGCACGCACGGGCTACTCCATGTAGTAGAAATCGTCAGCCGGGAGCTTGCCGCCCACGGCGCTCGCGTCCGCATCGGCCAGCACCTGCAGGTACCCACCGAGCGCCGCCTTCATATCCCTCCCCGTCTGGCACACGAGCATGCACCCGGGAATCGCCTTTTCGGCAATCGCGGCGTTATCCACGATACCCGCATCGACCACGGCCTGAGCCCAGTCCGCCGGCACCGCGTTCACGTCCTCAACGCTCGCAGCATGGCAGCTCAGGAATTCCGCCACGGCCTCGGGATGCTCCTCGGCAAAGGCCCGACGCACCACGGTCACGCCCGTCAGCAAACGGGAGCCCGTGTCGCCCGCCAGCTCATCCCACACATCGGTCAGACTCACCGGCGCCGACAGCTTGCCTTCGCTCTTTGCGATGGCAGCGGTCTTGAACGGCTCGGGCAGCACGCCCACGGCAGACGGATCGGCAAGCAGCACCGAGAGCACCTCGGTGGGCTCGCTCTTAAACTCAAGCGCCACCTGGCCGGTCAGGCCCGCGCGCTCCAACAGGTAGTTCATGACGTACTCCGGCGTGGTGCCCTTGCCCGTCATATAGACAGTATGGCCCGCCAGATCGCCAAACGAAGTAACGTCCGCGTTACCCGTCACCACGTTCAGCACGCCCAGCGTGTTGATGTCGATGACCTGCACCGCACCCTCAGTCTTGTTGTAGAGTACGCTCGCCACGTTGGCGGGCACCAGGGCGATATCGATATCGTCCTGAATGACCTTGGGCACAATCTCATCGGCGGCAGTATTGATCGCAAAGTCGAACTCATTGTCCGTCTCGCCATCGGCTGCCCGGTCCATAAACTGCACCAGACCAATCGAGGTCGGCCCCTTGAGCGAGGCGACGCGCACCTCGACCGGCTCTGCAGCAGCACCGGCGCCGTCCGTGGCAGCCGAGCCCGCGGCGGACCCGGCACCGGCAGCCCCGCCGCCACAGCCCGCGAGTGCAAGCGACAGCGCACCCGCGGCAAGCGCCGAGGCAAACCCCCGGCGCGACAGCTCAAAATCAAACGCGCGCATCGCTAGCACGTCCCCTCGTTAGGCATCGTCCATGCGTGATGGTCGGTATGCAGCAGATCCTCAGCCAGCGACGAGAGCGGCTCGCCCAAGAACTCGCGGTAGCACGCCTGGACATCGGGATTCTCGTGCGAGAAACGAATGTCCGCAGCGGCATCCAGGCCCCAGAGCACCTGGCCACGCTCGGCTGCCAGCTCGCAGCCGTCGTGGATGGGCTGACCGCCGCCACCGACGCAGCCGCCCGGGCACGCCATAACCTCAACGAAGTCATAGCTCACGCGGCCGTCGCGAATCGCGTCGAGCAGACGGGCAGCGTTGCCCAGCCCGTGTGCCACGGCGACGCGCACCTTGGTGCCATCGATATCGGCCACGGCCTCCTTCCAGCCGTCCAGGCCGCGCACATCGGTAAAGAAGTCGGCGTCGGGGTTCTTGCCCGTCACCAGGTAATAGGCCGAGCGCACGGCGGCCTCCATCACGCCGCCCGTGGCGCCAAAGATCACACCCGCACCCGTGCCAAAGCCCAGCGGCGTATCGAGCGGCTCCTCAACTAGCGTATCCACGCTCACGTGGCTCGCGCGGACCATGCGCACCATCTCGCGCACCGTCAGCGCAACGTCCACATCGGGCGTGCCGCCCTCGCCCACCATGCTCGGCAGCGCGCACTCGGCCTTCTTGGCCGTGCACGGCATCACGGACACCACAAACAGGCGCTCGGGCTCCACGCCCAGCACCTTGGCGTAGTAGGTCTTGGCGATGGCGCCGAACATCTGCTGCGGCGACTTGGACGTGGACAGGCTGTCGACAAACTCGGGGTAACGCGCCTTCACAAAGCGTACCCAGCCCGGGCAGCAGCTCGTGAACATGGGCCAGCTGCGGCTGTCGCCCTCGCCCTTGGCGGCCTCGCCCAGGCGCTTGAGCAGCTCGGAGCCCTCTTCCATAATGGTGAGGTCGGCCGAGAAATCGGTATCGAACACGTACTCAAAGCCAACGCGGCGCAGCGCGCAAGCCAAGCGCTCAACGGTAGCCTCCTCGCGAGATATGCCGAGCTCCTCGCCCCAGGCGCTGCGCACGGCCGGCGCAATCTGCACCAGCACGATCTTGTCGGGATCGGCGAGAGCATCGAACACGGTCTCGGTATCGTCGCGCTCGCGCAGTGCGCCCGTCGGGCAATGCGTTATGCACTGGCCGCACGCGACGCATTCGGTCTTGCCGATCGGCGCGCGCCCGCGGGTACCCACGGCGGTATGCGTGGCGCGGTTGGTCAGGTCCCAAATCCCTAGCCCCTGCACGCTCTCGCACACCTTGATACAGCGCATGCATTTAATGCACTTGTCGTTTTCGCGGATGATGGGAAAATCGAAATCCCAGCCCTCGCCCGCCAAATGCCTTTGATACGGCAGATAAAAAATACCCAGGTCGTTGGCGATGGTCTGTAGGTTGCAGTTGCCGCTGCGCACGCAGCTCGTGCACTGCGAATCGTGCTGGGACAGCAGCAGCTGCACGTTGGTGCGGCGAGCCTCGCGGGCCTTGGGGCTGTTGGTGTGCACCACCATGCCGTCGAGCACGTAGTTGTTGCAGGCGGCGACCAGCTGATCGCAGCCCTCGACCTCGACCACGCACACGCGGCAGCCGCCGATCTCGTTCAGATCGCGCAGATAGCACAGGGTGGGAATCTGGATGCCGACGGACTTGGCCGCATCCAGGATCGTGGTGTGCTCGGGCACCACGACTTCGCAGTTATCGATAATGAGCCTGACCATGTTGTGCGCTCCGTTTTCGCTGTTGTCGCCGACGGTGGTTTTGTTGAGCTCTACCATTCCAGGTTCCTCCCTCCGCGGAACGCGCCAAAGCCAAAGTGGTCGCAACGCAGGCAGCGGCTTGCCTCCTGGCGCGCCTCCTCCTCGGTAAGGCCCTGCTCGACCAGATTCCAATCGTGAATACGCTCGCCGGCCTCGCGCTCGCCCAGCTCGCAGCGGCCGCACTCGTGCTTGCCCTTAAACTGAACGGTCGGCAGCTCCACGTCGAGCTTGATCTTGTGGTCGAAGCCCAGATAGCGGTCGATGTTTGCCGAAGCCACGCGGCCGGCGTTGATGGCACGGATGACGGTGGCGGGGCCGGTCTGGCAGTCGCCGCCGCTAAAGAGGCCATCGAAGTTGGGCACGGCACCGTCCGAGTCGGTGACCACGCAACCCCACTTGCAGGCGATGCCCATGTCCTCAAACGGCTTGGAATCGATGTCCTGGCCAATGGCGACAAACACGCGCTCGCAGGGGATGACGCGCTCGGGCGTAGCGGCGGCACGCGGAGCCGGACGACCGCGGCGGGGCTCGCCGATAATCTGCGGTTGCACGCGCAGGCCGCTCACGCGACCATCTTCGCCCGTCTCGATGGCGAGCGGGGCCGTCAGCTCCAGAACCTCGCAACCCTCGGCCTGGGCGCCGGCAATCTCGGCGTCCTGGGCCGTCATATCGCAGATGCGACGGCGGTAGACGATGCTCACCTTTTCGGCACCGCAGCGCACGGCAGAGCGCGCCACGTCCATGGCCACGTTGCCGCCGCCGATGACGCACACGCGCTGGCCGCTCAGGTCGGGCAGCTCGTCGTCTCCGATGGCGCGCAGCATCTTGACGGCCGACTCCACGCCGGGCGCCTCTTCACCCGGAAGGCCGAGCTTCTTGTCGCTATGGGCACCGATGGCCAGGTAGACGGCATCGAACTCGTCGCGCAGGCGAGCGAGCTCCTCGCCGTTCACGGAGTGATCGAGCTCAACGTCGATGCCGGCGCTCAAGATCCAGTCGATCTCGGCCTGCAGGCGCTCGCGCGGCAGACGATAGCTGGGGATGCCGTAGCGCAGCATGCCGCCCAAGTGGTGGCGCTGCTCAAAAATGGTCACCTTGTGGCCCATCACGGCCAGGTAGTAGGCACAGGAAAGGCCAGCCGGGCCGCCGCCGATCACGGAGACGCGCTTACCGGTGTTGTCCACTACATGCGGCTTGTGGTCGTTGAGGTCACTGTGCTCAACGGCAAAACGCTTGAGGGCGAGGATGTTCATGGGGTCGTCGACCATGCCACGGCGGCAATGCATCTCGCAGGGATGCTCGCACACCAGGCCGCAAACGAGCGGCAGCGGGTTATTCTTGCGGATGACCTTGACGGCATCGGCATAGCGGCCGGCCTCGACGAGCGAAATGTAACCGGGAATGTCGACATGCGCCGGACAGCCCGAGACGCACGGGACGCGGGCCTCGCGGTCAAAGCCACAGGAGTGCTCGCGGATGTGGTGCTCAAAATCATCGCGGAAACCGCGGATGGCGGTGAGTGCCATGGCGCCGGCCTCGTAACCGATGGCGCAATCGCTCGAAAGATAGATGGTGCGGGCCGTGCGCTCAATCAAGTTGAGCGTGGACTCGTCGGCGCGGCCCTCGAGCACATCGGCGAGCAGGTCGCTCAGCGCGCTCAGGCCCACGCGGCAGGGCGTGCACTTGCCGCAGCTCTGGGTGGAGCACAGGTTGACGAGCGCCGCCGTAAACTCGACGGGGCACGGGGCGAGTGAACTCACCGCCAGACGACGTCCGAGTGCATCGTGCAGGTCGTCCATGACGGCCTGAGCGTGGCTGCGTTCCATTACGTGCAGTCGAGCCATAAGATCCCCTCTCACATGGCAGCCCGGAGGCGAGGCCGGGCGAAATTGCTACACGCACAACACTGACCTAAAAAGTTGTTAGGTCTCCACGCAGTTCGGCAGGCGGTATGAAATGTCACCATCAGCGGTGAAAATGAACATTATCGCAGATAAATGCCATATTTGATAAAACGCGTTACCAAACGACAATGCCCCGCCCACGCAATCACGTGGGCGGGGCATTGCTTCAGGCATGCGGCCAGCGACCCTGTTGCTTTTACTTAAGCTCGGGCCAGTAACCCTTGTTGGCCTCGATCATGTCGTCGAGAACCTCCTTGGCGACCTTCATCGACGGCACGGTCTTGTTGAGCGTAAAGGCCTTAAGCGCCTTCTCGTACGAACCCTCGATCGTAGCCTCGACAATGAGCTTCTCGGAGTTCAGCTGCTGCATCATGAGGCCCTGCTGGAACAGCGGAATGTTGTCGCGGCTGATGACCTCGGGGCCGTTCTTGCCAATGTAGGCAGGCAGCTCGACCATAGCGTCGTAGGGCATGTTGGGGATGGCGCCCTTGTTCTCGCAAATGACCAGGAAGCGCTGCTTGGTGTCGTTCTTCAGAGCGATAGCCAGATCGGCAATCCAGTCGCCGTGGCTGCCCGCATAGAACGTGCTCTCGTCGATCTCGCCCGTCTTCTCGTAATGGTCGATACCATCAAAGAGGTTCTTCTCACGCGTCTCCTCAACCTCGTTAGCACGGGTGCGCTCGGGGTTGGAGTGCTCGACGAACTCCTTCTGCTGCAGGTAGTAGTTCAGATACGTGTTGGGCAGGTACTCCGGGAAGCACTCCATGATCTCGTACTCGCCCTTCCAGACGTAGTACCAGCTGCCCTTGGTGTGGCGGTTCTGCTCGGGGTGCTCGTCGACGGCCTCCTCGGGCTTCTTTGCCATGAGCGAGCCCATGCCCTTGAGGTAAGAGTCGGGCAGCAGAATCTCATGCTCCTTGATGTACTCGCGCAGCTGCGGGAGCACCTCCTCGCCCTTGTGGCGGATCGAGGTGAACCAACCAAAGTGGTTGAGGCCAAAGTAATCGTACTCGACATCCTTCTTGTCGATATCGAGCGCGGCGCAAACCACGTCGATGATCGCGATCGGCATGTCGCAGATGTTGATGATACGAGCGTTGGGACGCAGCACGCGGCAGCCCTCGGAGACGATGGCGGCAGGGTTGGAGTAGTTGAGAATCCAGTAGTCCTTCTTGGCGTACTTCTCAACGTCATCGATCAGCTCGACCATGGGGAAGATGGTGCGCATGCCGTAGGCAAGGCCGCCGCAACCGCAAGTCTCCTGACCCACGCAGCCGTGACGCAGCGGAATCTTCTCGTCCTGCTCGCGCATGGCGTAGCCGCCCACGCGCATCTGGGCAAACACGAAGCTCGCGTCGGTAAAAGCCGTCTTTTTGTCGGTGGTCACCGTGAGCTTGATGTCCAGGCCGAGGTCCTCGTGCAAAATCCAGTCCACGAGCACGCCGATCTTGCGCTGGCGCTCCTCGTTGATGTCGTACAGACGAATCTCGTCAACGTCGAGCTCGTCCTTGCGCAGGGCGATGGACTTGACGATGCCGGGGGTAAAGGTGGATCCGCCACCACACAGAGTAATGATCATTGTTTACTGCTCCTTCTCAATTGCGTTTTCGACCTTGTCGCGCATCTCGGCGACCTTCATGCCAAAGATGATCTGGATATTATTGCCGTTGCGGTTGATGCCGCTGTTGGGCACGTGGTTGATGAGGTCCTCATTGATGAGGTCCGGGTTCTTAACGTTCACGCGGAGACGCGTAAAGCAGTTCTCGAGCTCCTCGATGTTGTCCTTGCCACCAAGACCTGCGACCAGGTCGGCAATACCTGCATCGACGCCCTCTGCGGGAGCCGCGGCAACAGCGCCCTGCTTCACCGCGACAGACGCGGCGGCCTCGCCCTCGGCAACGGACTCGGCAAGCTCGGGCTCTTCCTCGCGACCAGGCGTGTGGAGGTTGAGCTTCTTGATAAGGAAGGTGAAGAGGAAGAAGTACAGAGCGGCGTTGACGACTCCAAGCACCAGCATAACCGGCCAGTTGGTCTTATCGACACCGAGGACCAGGTTGGAAACCACGATGTTGATGATGCCGCCTGCAGTCGAAGCGGGCACGGAGAGGACCTTGAGCAGGACCAGGAAGATGCCGGAAAGAACCGAGTGAACGACAAAGAGCACGGGAGCGGCAAAGACAAAGAGGAAGTCCATGGGCTCGGTCACGCAGGAGAGCACGGCGGTGATGATCAGCGGGATAATAACGGCCTTGGTCTTATCCTTGTTCCCCTTGTAAGCGGTGACGATAAAGGCGAGACCGATACCGATGTAGGGCCACAGGTTGTTGAAGGTGTAGCTGTTGAAATACGTACTATCGGAGAAGGGCTGGCCCGTCATTGCCATCTCGGCAACACGGATGGGGTAGGCACCGGCGATAACCTGATCGCCCAGCGTCAGGGTGCCACCCACATCGGAGAACTGGAACGGGGTGTAGATGAGGTGGTGCAGACCGGTGGGAACGAGCAGCTTGTTGAGCATGCCGTAGATAAACAGACCGATGTTGCCCGACTCCTTAATGATGCCGGCAACGGAGGAGATGGCACCCTGAACCGGAGGCCAAACGATGCAGAAGCCAGCGCCCATGATCCAGGAGATGATGATCATGATCAGGAACGGGAAGCGAACGCCCGAGAACATCGAAAGGGCAATGGGGAACTGCTTGTTCGAGTACTTGTTGAACACGGCACCGGTGATGCAACCAAGAATGATGCCGCCAAACACGCCGGTATCGAGCACCTGAATGCCCATAACGGTGGCCTGGCCGGTTCCGGTAAGACCGAGCATGCCGCTCGCATCGGCAAGAGAGCCGGTGGCGTTGAGCACGATGTTGTTAGCCTGCAGGAACAGGAAGAACGACATCAGGGCAATCAGCGAAGCATGGCCCTTGTTCTTCTTTGCCATGGCGCCGGCAATGCCCACGCAGAACAGAATCGAGAGGTTGTTGATGATAAACATCAGCGACTGGTAGACAACGGCGCCCACAAGCTGGAACGGACCAGAGCCCAGCACGGGGATCAAAGCGCAAATGGTCTTGTTGGTCAGAATGATGCCCACGATGAGCAGGATGCCGGCAACCGAGAGATACATCATCGGCTGGACGATCGACTTCGCGAACACCTCCAACGGCGCTTTGAAATTGAACTTCTTTTTTGCGGTCATAGCGGTACTCCCCTTCCTTTTCCGCAAATTAAGACAGATGTGCCCTGGACAAGACCGTGAGCCTTGCCTTATATCAATCGATGTGTGGGCACGTTATGCCTAGAGACCAGGTTCTCCAAGCAGGTTAACAATGTGATATGCGAGATAACTCTTCTCGGCATCGGTAACGACAACGTTATAGGTAGACGACAAGTGGGCGGCTATGGCGTCCGCGCACGAGAATGCGCACGGATACGCCGTTTCATCGATTCGGAAAAGCGCATCGCCATTGATTTGCCCGGCCGCAGGATCGAGCGCTCGCTGCGCGAAAAACTGCAGGTGACGAACGAAACGTTCGTAAGGCAGCGAGGTGTTATCGAGGGTCGTAGCATAGCGCTTGGAAACAATCGCGAGCACGTCGCGAACAAGCTGGACCGAAACAATCAAACGATCGGAGCGTTGCGGCATGGTGGCGTTGACAATATGCAGCGTAATAAAACCCTGGCTCTTCTTCGCTCATCTGGATGCCCATATACTCCTTGATAATCTGCAGCGCACGGCCCGCAAGTGCATACTCCTTGCGATAGAACTGCTGGATCTCGAGCAGCAACGGATTCTCGCAGGAGACGCCCTTGCGCTCGCGCTCCAAAGCAAGGCTGATATGGTCTGCGAGAGCAATGAGAATCTTGTCGTTGATATCAACATTGAGCTCTCGACGGAGCATCTGAACAATGTCCTCGGCAATCACGAGGTTGACGGTGGGGATGGATTCCAAAAGATGTGCCAAGCGGTCGATCGTACGCGAGTCCTGAGAAGTTCCCTCCTGCAACGCGTAGGTCTTTTCGATCGACGCCTCGTCGATGGCATCGCCGGCATGACGGCCAAAGCAGAGGCCTCGACCGATGACGATGAGCTCGGAGCCATCGTCCGAAGTGACCATTGCGACGTTGTTGTTAAAAACTCGCTTGATAACCACGGTACCCACCACAAGAATTTACTCGGAAAGCCAGACGACAGGCTCTTTAACAGCAACAGGGCCGGAAGCATGCTCACGAAGAGTCGAGTTCTCCGAGCGCTCGCACACGATAACGAAGACCGTAGGATCGAAGCCGGCGGCGCGGACCGCGTCGAAATCGACCTCGACGAGGGGCTGGCCCGCGTCGACATGGTCACCCTGGGCAACAAGCGCATGGAAGCCCTTGCCCTCAAGCTTAACAGTGTCGATTCCGATATGCAGCATCACCTGAGCAGAGCTGTCGTCGGACATGATGCCCAGCGCGTGCTCAGTCGGAAACAGCGCCGCGACGGTGCCGGAAACAGGAGCGCACACCGTTCCCTCTTGGGGAACCACGGCAACGCCATCGCCCACGGCACGGCTGCTAAAAGCAGGGTCATTGGTATTTTCTAGATGAACAAGCTCGCCGGAAACGGGAGCGAGGATTTCGAACTCGGAAGCTGCAGTCTTCTGCTCATCCGAACCGCCCATCAGGCGAGAAAAGAAACCCATGTTGGCATGTCCCTTCATAAATATAGCCCAACCAAAATCAATCGAATGCATCCATAGAGACACACCCGTTCAAAGACTTTGGTTAGGCCCACGTCCGAGGGACTCGGTAACCTTCCGCATTTCTTTTACGTGGGTTATTATAGACAAGCCCAAAGCCGGAACAATCATTATGACCGGCGAACGGTATTTTTTCTCCGATAAGGGGGTGCGGACAGAAAGTTGGACCGCGGGGCGGTCCGGACTGGAGGTTCGCATGTACAGCAGGGAGAAGGTCGAGCTCTTCCTCCTGGCGACGGAGGACGGCATGGGGCCGACCGC
>CABUXL010000031.1 GCA_902495525.1 uncultured Collinsella sp. | reverse complement strand
CGCATATGCATGCAGCGGCAATTAACCTTCGGGGGGGGGTATCTCCTAGAGGTACTCTTCTCCGAGGACAGTCAATCATCGAGTACGTCCTGATCATCGCGGTTATCGGCCTGGTGATCGTGTTCGCGGGACCCGGCGTGGCCGGTGCCATCCGCAACCAGTTCAACCTGGTCGGCAACACGGTGAACAACGGGACGACCGGCGGCGTCGAGAGCGGAGGAGCGTCCGGCGGCGGTTCCGCTGGGGCCGATTCCGCGACCGTCCAAGCGGCCGTCGCCAAGGACGCGAAGGACTGGACGCTCGAGGAGCAGAAGGCCGTGGCCGAGGACATCGCCAAGGATGGCACGGCTTCTCCCGCATACGCCAAGGCGAAGGCAGCGATGGATGCGGGGACGAAATTCTCCGTCAAGTTGACCAATGGCGAGACGCTCGAGTACCGCATCGTCGGCATCAACCACGACGACCTCGCGGACGGCACCGGCAAGGCGGGACTCACATTTGAGGCGACCAACGGCGCAATGGGCAAGCAGCGCATGAGTGACTCATATTACAATTTCGGCGGATGGGAGCAGTCCGAGCTGCGCGGCCGCCTCAACTCCGGCGACCTCTGGGCGCTCCTGCCGGCTGAGATCCAATCTAGGGCGAAAGCCGTCACGAAAATGACCGACAACAAGTTGGACACATACTCCGGCACCGTGACGGCCACGACCGACAAGGTCTTCCTGCTCTCGACGACCGAGGTCTACGGAAACCTCCAGGCCAATGGGCACCTCCAGTCCGACGGCTCCCAGTACGAGTATTACGCCTTCAAGGGCGTGACGCAGAAAAAATTTTCCGGGGCTTCGTCCGGCTCTAGCCACTGGACTCGCTCCGTATGTCTGGATGGCTCCCAGTACTTCCGCTATGTCCATAGCAACGGTGACTGGAGCAACCACGGCTACACGGCAACCGACTTCGTGTTTCCCGCTTGGTGTTTCTAGACAGTTTGTCCTATAAGCTGACATATGGATAAAGGCCCGCGCTATCCTGCGCGGGCCTTTCTTTTAGCAGCAGAACGAAGGGGTTTGAGGTTCATAGCACAGGTTATCGAGTTGAGGAGAAATGGGGTCATACAGCGGCTCTCAGAGCGCCTGCCGCACTCCCCCGCCATTACCTCTGCGGCGTCCTCGTATAGAGCCCATCCTGCTTGGCGTTTCGTTGCAACAGCCCACTTGTCCACCGATCAAGTGAACTACTGGAATAAATACAGCGACACGCTTGTTCGTTACAGTCGCTATACCTATGTAAATCGCCGCGATAAATACAGCCTGTACTCGGCTGTATACCAGCTACGCGTATGTAGATTCACATCGCGTTAATAAATCGGCTCAAGCGTGTGCAAAACACGCAAGTAACCGCAAAAAGCGAATATCGCGCAGCTAGATTTTGGCGTCCTGTTGCTTAATCAAAATTAAGCAATTGCTTAAAACAAAAAAGGTCAGGCACTAGGTGCCTGACCTGCAAACTTCTGGTCGGGACGACTGGATTCGAACCAGCGACCCCTTGACCCCCAGTCAAGTGCGCTACCAAGCTGCGCCACGTCCCGAAGCTTTTGTTTGTTGCTCTGCTCTCGCTCGCAACAGGGAGTATATTAACCCGAAACTTTGCCCTTGTGCAAGAACTTTTTTATAAATTTTGAAGCAAGTCCAAAATTGTATCTGCGAGCTGGGGTTTTGTTAGTACGGGAAGTTCTTGCGCGCCCGCTTTGCTCACGATCCAGGCCTTGTTGGTATCGGTTCCAAAACCCGAATCGGCACGCGAGACATCGTTGGCGATAATGGCATCGCAACCCTTGCGGGCGAGCTTGCGCTGCGCGTACTCCACGACATTATCGGTCTCGGCCGCAAAGCCGATCACGCACCGCTCCCCCTTCTGGTGCGAGAGCTCGGCCAAAATATCGACTGTCTCGACCAATTCGATGCGATCCAGACGCTCGTTAGCCTTTTTGAGCTTATGGTCGGCAGGGGCCACAGGGGTGTAGTCGGCAACAGCGGCCGCGCAAATAGTCGCGTCGGCCGTCTGGAAGGCGTTCAGCGCCGCCTGCAGCATCTCTGCGGCGGTCTGCACGCGCACGCACTCCACGCCGCGGGGGGCATCGAGCGATGTCGGGCCCAACACAAGCGTGACCGCAGCACCGCGGCGAGCGGCCTCCCCCGCCAGGGCGATGCCCATCTTGCCCGACGATCGGTTGCCGATAAAGCGCACGGGGTCGATCGGCTCGTGCGTGGGGCCGGCGGTGATCACGATGCGCTTACCCGCCAGGTCCTGCGGCACGGGGTTCAGCACCTCGCAGACGGCCTCGACGATGTCCTCGGGCTCGCTCATGCGTCCCGTGTCCACGTCGCCGCAGGCAAGGTAGCCGCTGCCGGGTCCCACCACATGGACGCCACGGTCGCGCAACGTGACCATGTTAGCCTGCGTCGCCGGCGCCTTCCACATGCCGTTGTTCATAGCGGGTGCGATCACGATGGGTCGCGGCGTGGCTAGCAGCGTGGTGGAGATGAGGTCATCGGCGATACCGTTTGCCATCTTGGCGATGATATTGGCCGTCGCGGGTGCCACGACCACCAGATCGGGCTCCTGCGCCAGCGAAATGTGGTGGATGGGGTCGGAGGGATCGTCGAATAGGCCCACGGCAACGGGCTCGTTGGTGAGCGCACGGAAGGTGAGCGGGCCCACAAACTCGGTGGCATGCTCGCTCATAACGACCTTGACGCGCGCGCCGCGCTTTTGCAGCAGGCGCACGATATTGCACGACTTATAGGCGGCGATCCCGCCGGTAATGCCCAGCAGGATCGTTTTTCCCTCAAGTTGCATTGAATTGTTGGATGCCGCCGTCATCGCTAGGCTTCCTTGCTCGGGAGTACCAGGAGACGGTGGCAGTACGGGCAGTGCGTAATCTCGCTACCGTCGTGGTTGAGGTCGCTCATGGACGATGCCTGCAGCGCGGTGTGGCAGACCGTGGGGATGTCGCCCTGGATGGTCTCGACGGCCAGGCCGCGGAACTGCTTGAGCAGACGCTCGTAGTCGGTGAGCACGTCGGCCGGCAGCGTAGCGGCAAGCGCGGTGCGCTCCTTAGTGGCGGCGTCAATCTGAGCCTGCAGGTCGGCAGCCTTGGCGCGGGCGGCCTTGGTATCGGCCTTCACGCCCTCCTCGAACTTGGCGATGATTGCCTGTGCGCGGGCCTCGCGGTCGAGCGCCTCCTTATGGGCGATAACGACATCCTTGCGGGTGTGCTCAATCTTGTCCAGACGCTTGGCCAGGGTGGCGAGTTCATTCTCCAGGTCCTGAACCTCGCGGTAGTCGGAGCCGTCGACGTGGCGCTTCTTGGCAGCCTCGATGGCGTTGTTGGTCTGAATCTCGGTGGTGTTGAGATCGTCGAGCTCAATGTCCAGATCCTTGCGCTGGGCGTAGAGCTTGGTCATCTCGGACTTGAGCTTCACATAGGTCTTGCGCTTGGAAGCGAGCTCCTTGAGCTCCGGCATATTGGCAAGTTCGCTCTTGTTACGGGCGAGCTCCAAATCGATCTGTTGCAGCTTGAGTAGCGTAGCGCCGGCGCTCATAAGTTCTCTCCTTTTGTCACAGTCCACCATTGGCAAGGGTTCAGTATTTTAATCGCATGACGGGGGTCGACCCCGGCGTCAACTGCAGAGTTCATCAATATATCAACGAACGGCTCCTCGGAGCGGTCGTGGCCGAGCAAAATCACCGCCAGTCCGCGCAGGGCAAGGTCTTGCGCCACGTGGTAGCCCGCCTCTCCGGTCACAATAACATCTGCGCCCGCGGCGATGGCAAGCTCACCAAAATCGCCGAGGGATCCGCCCAGAATGGCGACGGTGCGGCACGGGTGCTCGGCTTCGCCCCATACGCGCGGGTCGCTTCCGAAGGCCGTGGCAGCACTGTTGGCGAGATCGCGCAGGTTGCAGGTGTCGTGGAGGGTCGCGATTGCGCCCAGACCGGTGAGCTCAGGCTCGTCCACATGCTCCAGCGAGCTTATAGGCTCAGCGCACAGCAACTCACTCAGGCGAACGCGCGCTTCGTGCGAGCGGTCCAGGTTGGTGTGAAGCGAGATGATGCTCACGCCGCAACGAGCGGCCTCGTACAGTGCAGCGCTGCACTGAGGACGCGCGGAATCGGCCGGACAAAAGGCCTGGGGCGCCTTGATATAGATAGGATGATGCGTCAACAACACGTTGGCGCCGGCCTCGAGAGCGTGATGCACGTTGGCCTCGGTCGCGTCGAGTGCGCACGCAACACCGGTAATCTCAGCGGCAGGGTCGCCCACAGATAGCCCAACATGATCCCAGTCCTCGGCGTCCGTCTTGGGGTAGCGCGACAGCAGCGCACGTTCAAGCTCGGAGACGATCATGCGACACCTACGATCGAGAGCAGCGTCTGGGCAAAGTCGTCCAAATCGGCCGGGTTCACGCGGTCATCGAAGGAGATGCGCAGTGCACCTAGCGCCTGCTCGCGACCGATGCCCATCGTGCTCAAAACATGGCTTGGGTCCATGCTGCCGCTCGAGCATGCCGAGCCTGCCGATACCTCAAAGCCGGCGGCGTCGAGCTTGATGATGAGCTCCTCGGAGTCCATGCCGTCAATGTAGATCGATACCATACCGGGCAGACGGTCGACATGCGCATAGTCGCCCATGGTGGCGTGAATGTGTGGATGGGCTGTAAGCGTGGCGTAGAGCTTATCGGATAAGGCCTGCAGTGTCGCGCGCTCCTGGGCCACATGGGGCGTCAGCGTACGGGCGGCAGCGGCAAAGGCCAGCTGCGTGCGCAGGTCCTGCGTGCCGGCACGACGACCGGCTTCCTGTCCACCACCAAAGATGCGCGGACGCAGCGGCGTGCGGCTCTTAAGGTAGAGTGCGCCGGATGCCACGGGACCGCCAATCTTGTGAGCGGCGACGGACATGGCGTCGACGCCCAGCTCGGCGGCATCGAGCGGAATATGCAGATAACCCTGGATGGCATCGGTGTGGAACAGGGCGCCCACGGTATGCGCGGCCGCGGCCAGCTCGCGGATGGGCTGCACCACGCCGGTCTCGTTGTTGGCAACCATGATGCTCACGAGCGCCACGTCGTCGCCGAGCAAGTCGCTCAGCGCGGCAGGCTCAATATAACCTGCACGGCAGGGCTGCACCAGGTCGACGGTAAAGCCGGCAGCACGCAGCAGCGGCAGGTTGTCCAGAATCGAATCGTGCTCGATGGCAGATACGATTACGCGGTTACGCTTACGGTCGCGCTGACGGGCGCCCTCGGCAAGTCCGAGGAGCGCCAGCTGGTTTGCCTCGGTACCGCCGTTGGTCAAGATGATCTCGGACGGACGGACGCGCTCGCCAAAGCTGCGGGCAATCTCACGACGCGCGACTTCAAGGCGCGCAGCGGCCTTGCGGCCGAGCGAATGCAGCGAGTTGGGGTTGACGCCGGCAAGCTCGCTGTCGTCGTATTCGCGCTGCGCAAGGCGCGCCTCGGCGCGCATGGGCGTCGAGGCGGCATAGTCAAGATTCACGGGTATGCGGTTTTGACCTGCGGTCATAAGGGTTTATGCCTCCTGTGCGGCCTCGTTGCCCAGTTTCTGCAGCAGCGCAACCTCGGCAGCGGGATCTTCTGACTTAAATACGGCGGAGCCGGCTACGAGCACGTTGGCACCGGCCTTGACGACCTCGGCGATGTTTTTGGAAGAGATGCCGCCGTCGACCTCGATCATGGGCGACACGCCGTGGCGCTCGCACATGGCCTTGAGCTCGTGGAGCTTGGCGATGGTGCCCGGGATAAAGCTCTGGCCGCCAAAGCCGGGGTTCACGCTCATCAGCAGCACCATATCGACGACGTCGATGATGCTCTCGAGTACGCACACGGGGGTGGCGGGGTTGAGCACCACGCCGGCCTTGACGCCGCGCTGCTGCAGATGGGTAAGCGTGCGGTGCAGGTGCGTGGAAGCCTCGTAGTGCACGGTGATCATGTCGGCACCGGCGTCGGCGTACCAATCGACGGTCTCGTCGGGGTTCGACACCATCAGGTGCGCGTCGACCGGTACATCGGTGGAGCGCTTGACGGCCTTGAGGATGTCAACGCCAAAGGTGAGGTTGCCGGTAAAGTGACCGTCCATGACGTCGAAGTGCACGTAGTCGGCGCCGGCGATCTTGTCGAGCTCGCCCTTGAGGTTGGCCATGTCGGCTGAGAGGACGGACGGAGCGATTTTGATGGAACCCATGGTAGTAGCCTTTCTGCGCTAGTCGGCGAGTCCGTAGAACTCTTGAGAGGGGACGCGGTCGGTGAGGATCTCGAGCGCCCTATCCAAAGTAACACCGTTGTAGAGCGTTTGCTCCACGGCAAAGGTGAGCGGAATGTCTACGCCCAGTGAACGGGCGAGTTCGCTGACGCTGCGGGCTGCGACGGCACCCTCGACCACCATATGCGTGCGTGCCTGGTACTCGTCGAGCGACACGCCATGGGCGAACTCGTAGCCAAAGGTGCGGTTGCGCGAATGCTCGGAGGTGCAGGTGGCGATAAGGTCGCCCATGCCGGCAAGCCCCATGCAGGTCATGGCCTGGCCGCCGCGGGCGTGCACCAGGCGGCTGATCTCGGCCAGACCGCGCGTCATGATGAGGGCGAGCGTGTTGTCGCCCGCACCTGAGCCGGCAGAAATGCCGCACACGATAGCGATGACGTTTTTCATGGCGCCGCAAACCTCGACGCCGGTCATGTCCTGAGACAGGTAGATGCGGAAGGCCGTGGATAGGAGCAGGTCCTTAAAGGTCTCCCCTATCTGCGGATCTTCGCTGGCAATGACGGCGGCCGAAAGCCCGCCGCGGCAGATCTCCTCGGCATGGTTGGGGCCCGAAAGCGCCGCCACGCGCGACTCGTTGCCGATCTCGCTGGCGATAACCTCGCTCATGAGCAGGCCGGACTCGGGCTCGATGCCCTTGGTGAGGCACAGAACCGGCGTCTCGTCCGCGATGAACGGCGCCGCCTGGTGGCAGACGTCGCGCAGGTGCGTCGAAGGCACGGCAAAGATGATGGCTTCGGCGCCGTCGAGCGCCTGGGCGAGCTCGGTCGTGGCGACAACGTTTTCCGGCAGCACGTAGTCCACCAGATAGCGGGGGTTGCGATGCTCACCGTTAATGCCGGCGGCCGTCTGCTCGCTATGGGCCCACATGGTCACGCGCTCGGCTCGCGCGGCGGCAAGACCGGCGACGGCGGTTCCCCAGGAGCCGGAGCCAATCAGCGCAACATTCATGACTCTCTCCTACTTATCGTCGGGCTCGGTGACGCGCTTGGTAAACGAGAGCTTGGACTCCTTACCGGTCATGAGCTTTTTGATGTTCGCGCGATGGGCCCACACCACGGTGATGCCGATCATCGCCATGCAAAACTTAAGTCCCAGGCTGCTGTACGGAAAGACCGCGCAGGTGGCGATAGGAAGACCGATGGCGGCGGCAAGTGAGCCCACCGACACGTACTTGGTGATGGCGACAGCCACGATAAACATGCCCAGCAGCGACAGGCCAATGGGCCAGTACCAGGCAAGAATCACGCCCAGGCCCACGGCGATACCCTTACCGCCGTGGAAGTTAAGGTAGGGAGAAAAGATGTGTCCCCACACGGCGGCCAGGCAAATGACGCCGAGCATCCAATCGCCGGCAGCACCGGGAGCCATGATGCTCACAGGAAAGCCATAACCCACGCTCGCGATGAGCGGACGCGCGACAAGGACGCAGATGGCGCCCTTAAGACAGTCGAGCAACAGCGTGAGCGCGGCCACCTTGGGGCCGGCTACGCGCAGGGCGTTGGTGGTGCCGATGTTGCCGGAGCCCGCCTTGCGAATGTCCGTGTGGTTGAACACGCGGCCCAGGATCAGGCCAAACGGAATCGCTCCGATAAAGAACGAGACCACGGCGCAGATGGCGGTCAGCAGGATCGGATTATGCATCCTTTTGCTCCTTCTTCCTAAAGAAGAGTCGAATGGGCGTGCCGGCGAAGTCGAAGGTCGAGCGCATGCGGTTCTCCACGTAGCGCTGGTAGGTGTCGTTGACCAGGTCGCTGTGGTTGACGAAGAACGTGAACGTCGGCGGGTTGACGCCCGTCTGAGTCACATAGTGCATGCGCAGGCGGCGCTTGCCGTCCACAACGGTGTGGCCAAACTCGCGCAGGTCGGTGAGGAACGTGTTGAGGCGCGAGGTGCTGATCTTTTGCGAACGCGTCTTCTCGGCAGCGTCGACCATCGCCCATATCTTCTCGACGCTGCGGCCGGTCAGGGCCGAGATGCGCAGGAACTGAGCCCAGGGAGCCATGACGCCCAGACGGCGGTCGACGGTCTCCATGCAGGCCTCGCGCTTGCGGTCGTCGTCGAGCAAGTCCCACTTGTTGAGCAGCACCACGATGGCGCAGCCGCGCTCGATGGCCAAGCCCATGACCTTCTGGTCCTGCTCGGTGACGCCCACGGAGGCGTCGACGACGAGCAGCGCCACGTCGGCGCGGTCGATGGCGCGCAGGCCGCGGACCATGGAGTAGTACTCGATGTTCTCGTACACGGTGCTCTTCTTGCGAATGCCCGCGGTGTCGACCATGCGGTAGTGCTTGCCGTTACGCTCGACGACGGTGTCGATGGCATCGCGCGTGGTGCCGGCGATGTTGGACACGATGGAGCGGTCGGCGCCCAGAATGCGGTTGAACAGCGAGGACTTGCCAGCGTTGGGGCGGCCGATGATGGCGACGTTCAGCGCATCGGGGAACTCGTCGGCGACCTCGTCCTCTTCCTCGGGGAGCAGGGCCACGATGTCGTCGAGCAGGTCGCCCGTGCCGTGGCCATGCAGGGCCGAGAGCGGCGTGGGCTCACCGATGCCAAGCGAATAGAACTCCCAGATGCTGTCGTTCTCGCGATCGGGGTTGTCGAGCTTATTCACCAGCAGAAAGACCGGCTTGTCGCAGCGCTTGAGCATGCGGGCGACCGATTCGTCCTCCTCGGTGACGCCGGTGCGGCCGTCGACCACAAACAGGATGACGGCGGCTTCCTCGGCGGCGGCGAGGGCCTGGTCGCGGATGGACGTGGCAAAGACGTCATCGCTCTTGAGCGGCTCGATACCGCCCGTGTCGACGATGGTGAACTCGCGGCCGTTCCAATCGGCCGTGTGATACGAACGGTCGCGCGTAACGCCGCGGGAATCGTGGACGATGGCGTCCGAGGTCTGGGCCAGGCGGTTAACGAGCGTGGACTTGCCCACGTTGGGGCGTCCGACGACGGCGACGATAGGTTTCATCTGCTCTCCTTTAATGGGTAGGGTCAGCGGAATTAGTAGAGTCGGCAGGCACAATGCCAAGGATGTGCTCCAGGGTATCGAGCAGCTCATGCGGCATGGTCGACACCACATGAACCTCGGCGCCGCGACTGGTAAGGCTTGCGAGTAAATCGTCACGATGATACTCGTCAAGCGTCATGCCGTCAGCGTTGAACATGAGCTTAGGCACAAAGAGCATAACCCCCGACAGGTCTTGCGGCAGCTGCTCAAGGATATCGCTCGCGACGATGAGGCCGGTCACGTCCACGTTGCCGCCAAAGTAGCGGTTCTTGATGGCCGTGACGGTGCCGGAAAGGCCCTGTGGAGACTCCACGAAGCGGGCGACGGTATCGCGTGCGCTGGCGCCCGAAAGACATAACAGGCGCTGGTCGCGGTCGGTCATAGCCTTGCGAACGCGGGCAAGGCGCTCGGCGTCGGCGGCAAGCACGTCGTCTGTCTCGTCCAGATACGAGCGGATCATGCCGATGCCGTCGTAGTACTGCGGGTAACCGTCGTAAAAGTCTGCCTCGGGCGGCTCGATGCCGGCGTCCAGATAGAACTCGTCGCTCATCTGGAAAGTATGGCGGCCAAAGCGCTCGTACGCGCGATCCTGGAAGGGTCGGATCATGGCAATGGTTTCTCGCGCGAGCTCGGGCTTGTCGCTGTAGGACCAGCTAAAGCGGTTCTGGTGCTTGGTAAAACCGAGCGGCACAATGCCCAGGCTGGTAATCTGCTCGTGCTCCTCGCAAAAGCGCAGGGTCTTTTCCAGCTCCTCGCCGTCGTTCATGCCGGGGCACAAAACGATCTGCGCGTGAATCTCGATGCCGGCGGCCATGATGGCCTCGAGCACATCCATGCCGCGCTGGGCGTTGCGGCCCATCATGCGGCGGCGAACGTCGGGGCTCACGGCGTGGACCGACACGTTCATGGGACTCATGTTGCGGTCGATGACGTTTTGCACGTCCTCGTCGGAGAGGTTCGTGAGCGTGACAAAGTTGCCCTGCAAAAAGCTCAGGCGGTAGTCGTCATCGCGGATGTAGAGCGTGGAGCGACCGCCCTTGGGCAGCATGGTCATAAAGCAGAACACGCAGGCGTTGACGCAGGTACGCATGCCGTCAAAGATGGGGCCGTCGAACTCAAGGCCCCAATCCTCGCCGGGAAAGCGGTCGAGCTCCACGGGGGTGACGGTGTTGTCGCGTGGGTCGAAAACCTCCAGCTCGACGGTGTCGTCGTCTGCTTCCCAAAGCCAGACGATCATGTCGGTGAGTTGCTCGCCGTTGACCGTGAGCACGCGCATGCCCGGCTCGATACCCACATCCCATGCGGGCGACTCGGGACGCACGTTCTTTACGAGCGCGCCCTCACCCGGCTTGGGGTCGCGGCTGCGCCCGTAATCGGCCACCTCGGCGGCGTATGCGGGTACGGTCTGGTCCATGATTAGCGGCAAAGCTCCTTGATGCGCGCAACGGCGCGTTCGATGTGTTCTTGCGGGGTGGAGGCTCCGGCAGTGATGCCGATGTGGCGCGCGTTGGCAAACCATGAGGCCTCGAGCTCGGAAGCTTCCTCGATGTGATGCGTGTGCTCGCAGGCGTTTGCGCAAATCTGCGCCAGGCGGCGGGTGTTGCCCGAGTTCTTGCCGCCCACCACGACCATGCAATCACAGCGGTTGGCAAGCGACGCGGCTGCCTGCTGGCGCTCGCTCGTGGCTGCGCAGATAGTGTTGATCACGCGCAGTTCCTGCACGCGTGGGGTGATGGAGGCCACAACCTCGGCCAGATTCCGTGCGGTTTGGGTGGTCTGCACAACCAGGCCCACCTTGCCCTTGAGCGGCAGTGCGTCCGCATCGGCAGCGCAACTCACGACCTGTGCGTCATCGCCGGCGTGGCCCAGGATGCCCTCGACCTCGGGATGGCCCGGCTCGCCCACGACGATCTCACGGTAGCCCTCGCGCACCAGACGCTCGGCGGCCACATGGACCTTCTTGACGTAGGGGCAGGTGGCATCGACCACGGTAAGGCCGCGCTCGCGAGCGGCGTCAATGACCTGCGGCACCACACCGTGGGCGCGGATGATTACGGTGCCCGATGCGGCGTCGTCCAAGGTGTCGGCCAGGTCCACGCCTGCCTCGGCGAGCTCGCGAACCACGATGGGGTTATGGATGAGCGGACCCAGCGTGTGAACCTGAGCGCTCTCCCCCGCCTGCGGTGCGGCCGCCAATGCCATATCGAGTGCACGCTGCACGCCGTAGCAGGTGCCGGCGTGGGCAGCGATTTCGATGGTGGGGACAGCCTCCGCGGCGGCATTTGCGGCGGTATTCATGACGTTCTCATCCATAGCTAGAACCTGCCCGGATGCTCGGCGCACAGGTCGTCGCGCATGCCGTAGACGCGGTTCATGGCCTCGGACTCAAACCATGCCAGGCGCTCCTTGCGCTTGAGCTCGGCCGGTGCATCGGATAGCGAGATGGCCTTGCCGGCACGGATCCAGCATTTCTTGGGACGCATGAGCTTTTTGCCCGCAGGCGTAATATCGGACCAGCCGCAGATGGCGAGCGGGTTGACGGGCGCCTTGCCCATCTGGGCAATGAGGGCAAAGCCGCCGTGAACCTCGGGCTTGATCTCGCGCGAGCGGATGCGCGTGCCCTCGGGGAAGATCAGGACGTCCTCGCCGCGCTGCAGCGCATGCTGGGCGGCGCGCAGGCACTTCATGTCGGCGGTGCCGCGCTCGACGGGAATGCCGCCCACGCGGCTAAAGGCCCAGCGCACAATTTTGGTCTTGGCAAACTCGGACTTAAAAATGGGGCGCACACGGCGGCCGCCAAAGAACAACGCCGTCTCCACGGCCAGCAACTCGGCCATCGAGGTGTGGTTGCAGATAACCACGCTGCCGCGACCTTCCTGGCGCTCAAACAGCAGGTCGGCGTCCTCGACCTTCCAGCGCCACATGAGTTTGGAGAATGCCCAAAGGATTGCCATGACAACGGCAACAGTGCCGCGGATGAGCGCCGGGAACTCGGCGTAGGGGGCGTTGTAGTAATCCTCGGGCGTCTGTTTAAACAGGCGCATGGGCTACCTCCTTTGGTTGATGAGGTCCTCGATTATCGAGACGACCTCATCGATGGTGTGGGCGGTGGAGTCGACGTGCACGGCGTCCTCGGCGGGCACGAGCGGCGCGACCTCGCGGCTGCTGTCGAGCTTGTCGCGCTGCTCGAGGGCGTCGAGGGTCTCATCGACCTCAGCCTCGAGCTGCTCGGCAGTAAGCGGCTGAGCGTCGTTTTGGTGGCGCTGCAGCACGCGGCGACGGGCACGCTCGCGCGGGTCGGCGGTCAGGAATACCTTGACCTGCGCGTTGGGGAACACGACGGTGCCGATGTCGCGACCCTCGGCGACGATATCGCGGTCCTCGGCGGCACGGCGTTGATGGATGAGCATGGCGGCGCGTACGCCCGGGTAGGCCGAGACCTTGGACACGTTGGCGTCCACCTGCGGAGTGCGGATGGCAGTCGAGGCGTCCTGGCCGTCAATGGTCAGGCGTGTGTCCTCGCCGGTGCCGTTGGTAAAGCGGATTTCGATCTGCTCGGCGAGGGCGTTGATGGCCGCCTCATTATCCAGGTCGATGCCGCGGTCGAGCGCGGCGAAGGTGACGGCGCGATACATGGCGCCCGTGTCGAGCTTGTTAAAGCCCAGCTGGCGGGCGATCTCCTTGGCGATGGTGGACTTGCCGGAACCGGCGGGGCCGTCGATGGCGACGATCATGCAATGCTTCCTTTCGGTGGTTGACGTGCTGGTATGGTTCGCGGGCGTTGAGGCGCGGCAGGTTGCCTAGCCCGTGTAGCGCTCGCGGTAGGTGTTGCGCTTGGGCGCGGAGCCGTGGCTGCCGTGGTGGCGCGTGCAGCTTGCGGTGTTGGTCGCGGGCGCGGCGGCGCGCTTGGAGGCGGCCTGCTTGGGCGGGATACCGCCAGCCTTGAGGATCTGCACCTCGCGGTCGGTGAGCTCGCGCCACGAACCCTTGGCCACGTCCTTGAGCTCAAGGCCGGCAAAGTTGCAGCGGTGCAGGCGGATCACCGGGTGGTGAATCTTGCTCAGCATGCGCTTGACCTGGTTCTTGCGGCCCTCTCGGATGATGACTTCGACGGCGGTGGTGCCGGGCTTGACGCCTTGCGGAGCCACGGCCTCGGCCTCGCGCGCGTTGATGACGCGGCAGATCGCCGGCTGGCACAGGCCGTCGTCGAGCTCGATGCCGCGGCGCAGCGGTTCCAAGTCGCGATCGGTCAGACGACCGTCCACGAGCGCCTGGTAGGTCTTGTAGACGTGCTTGCTGGGGTGCAGCAGGTCCTGCGATAGGTCGCCGTCGGTGGTAAAGAGCAAAAGACCCGTGGTGTCGCGGTCCAGACGACCCACCGGGAAGAGCCCCGGAAAGCGGTCACGCGGTACCAGGTCGGCCACGCAAGGGCGCTCCTGCGGATCGCTCATGGTGGTGAGGTAGCCTGTCGGCTTGTAGAGCATTAGGTACACGGCGCCCTGGCCGAGTTTGACGGGCATGCCGTCGACCTCGATCTGGTCGCGGTCGACGTCGACCTTGGTGCCCAGTTCGGTCGCGACCTGGCCGTTAACGGTCACGCGGCCGGCGGTCATCAGGTCCTCCGAGCCGCGGCGGCTCGCCACGCCCGCACGTGCCAAAAAACGCTGCAGGCGCATCGTGTGCGGGTAGACGGGCTGGGCGTCGCCTGCGGGCGTTGTGGCGCCTGCGGCGCGCGTCACCTCTGCTTCGTTAGTCCTCGTCATGCATGTCCTCCGAGGTATCGTCGACAACCAGGGTATCCTCGTCCTCGACTGCCTCAACATCTTCAACATCGGTATCGATCAGTTCGCGCTCTTCGTCCAGATCTTTGGCCTGCTCCTCGAGCGTGGACTGAATGCTGCGGCCGCTCAGGCGCTCGCGGATAAACTGGCGCGACTGCTCGTCGGGGGCAAACTGCTCCAGATCGGGCAGGTCGCGGGTGGAGCGCAGACCGAACTTCTCCAAAAAGGCGTTGGTCGTGCCGTAGATGATGGCCTGACCGCGCTGGGGGTCGCGGCCGAGCTCGCGCACCAGGCCCTTGTCCACGAGCGACGCGATGACGCCGTCGGAGTTGACGCCGCGGATGCCCTTGACCACCTCGCGCGTGACGGGCTGGTGGTAGGCGATGACGGCCAGGGTCTCGAGCGCTGCCTGCGACAGTTTTTGCGTGTCCCAGCTCAGCACATAGGCTTCGACCACATCGTGGTAGGCGGGGTGCGTAAACAGGCGCCAGCCACCGGCGACCTCGCGCAGCTGAAAGCCGCGATTGGCCTCCTCGTACTCAACCTTGAGCTCGGCCAAAAGCGACGCGCACTCGCCCGGGGCGATATCCAGCGCACCTGCCAGCGCGGGTGCGCTCACGGGGTCGCTCGACACCAGCAGCAGCGCCTCGAGGGCGCCTTTGAGGCTGTTTGCCTCTAGCGTGGAAAGGGTTGACATAGTTGCCGCTCCTATTCGGTGAGCTCGGGGCCCTTGCCGGGCACATAGGCCTCGGCCCCCTCGACTCGCTTGATGCAGATGGTTCCAAAGATCTCGTCCTGGCTCAGGGTGAGCGAGCCGCGCTTGGCGAGCTCGAGCATGGCCAAGAAAGTGACGACGAGCTGCTCGGTGGTGGCGTCGCCGTCCAACAGCTCACGGAAGGTGCAGGATTGGTGCGTCATGGTAAAGCGGTCGACCGAGGCCACCGTCAGGTCGAGCGGAACGCGATGCGGTGCCACGTGCTCGGCCTCCAGCAGAAAGGTCTGGCGCTTGCCGTCCAGGTCGGCGCAGATGACGGCGAGGCCGCGCAGCGTGATGCCGGCCAGGTAGTCGGGCATAAGACCCAAAAACTCGGGGTCGGGGCCGGCCACGCGCGGATGCATGCGGCTCTCGGCCTGCATGCGCGCGCCAAGGGCCGCCGCCGCACCCTTAAACTGCTTGTAGGCGATTAGGCGCTGAATCAGGACCTCGCGCAGGGCATCGCCGTCGAGCGCGCTGAGTTCCTCGAGGTCTTCGTCGTCCTCGTCGTCCTCGTCATCGGCTTTGCGCGGTGTTTCCTGGGGTACCAGCGAGGCGGCCTTGATATCCAAAAGGGTTGCCGCGACCAGCAAAAAGTCGCTCGCCACGTCTAGGTCCAGCGCCTCGATGCGCTCGACCTCGGCAAGGTACTGCTCGGCCACCTCGCTGATAGAGATGGCACCAATATCAACTTTTTGGCGGGTTACCAGCTGCAGCAGCAGGTCGAACGGTCCGCTGTAGACCTGCGTCGACACGCGATACGACATCTTCGACCTCCTTTGACGGCGCCTTCGCGGCGCGGTTTGGGTGCATGCTGCGACCGTTTTGCACGGTCGACCTGTAAGTTTACCTTAGATGCCGGCGATTGCGAAGTTGAGCAGCTGCTCCGCTAGCGGATACACGGTAACGTCGAAATAGCGGCCGATCACGTCGATGCCGGTCCACATGGGCAGCAGATACAGCACCAAGATGAGGATGGGCATGGCGTATTGCTGCAGACGATAGTAGTTGGCGAGCGCCTTTCCTTTGAGGAACGGCACGATGATCGACGAGCCGTCGAGCGGCGGGATCGGGATGAGGTTAAAGAACGCAAGCGAGAGGTTGACCACGATAAACGTGGCGCCGAAGTTCATGATTTGGGGCGCCACGGCAAAGGACATGCTGGCGTAGAGATTGCCGTACGCTGCGTGTATGATGGCGGCTGCAAGGCATGCCAGCGCGATGTTCGATGCGGGGCCGGCAGCGCTCACCAAGACCTCGTCGCGCTTGGGGTGCTTGAGGTTGTTGAGGTAGACGGGCACGGGCTTTGTAAAGGCGAATACCGGGCCGCCGGCGGCGAGCATCAACAGCGGCAGGATGATGGTACCGAACGGGTCGATATGGTTGACCGGGTTGAGCGAAACGCGGCCGCGTGAACGCGCCGTCTTATCGCCGAGCGCCCAGGCTGCGGCGGCGTGCGCGCTCTCGTGGATCACGATGCCAACGATGACGGCAACGGCGCTGGCAAGCAGGTTCATGAAGTAGCTGCTGGACATGACGCTCCCCTAGCGGACGCGGCGCGAGGCGCGCGTGAGCAGGTAATCGGCCACAAACAAAATGACGGCTACGATGGCGTAATCCAGACGGAACACGCCGCCAAAGGGCGACGTGATGACGCCATAGCCGGCGATGGCGCTCGGCAGCGCGCGCGAGAGCTCGACGACAAAGCCCACGATCTGCAGTTTGGCGGTGAGGCCGCTAAAGCACAGCAGCACGGTCATCGCGCTCATAAAGATGCCGCAGATGCGGCACGCGATGGCGATGATGCTCATCGCCACGGCAGCGGCCTTACGAGAGTTCACGCGCGGTCTCCTCTTCGATCTGGGTGGAAAGCTCCAGCCATTCGTCCTCGAGCTTGGGCAGCTCTTGCTTAAGGCCGTTATATTCCCCCAGCGCGGCGTTGAACTTGTCCTGATCGGCATAAAGCTCTTCGCTTGCCATCAATTCCATAAGCTCGTCATAGCGGGCACGCTTTTTGTCGAGCTCGGCCTCGATCTTCTTGAGCTGGTTGCGTACGCCCTTGAGCTTTTTGTTGAGCGCGGCGCGGGCCTGGGCCTCGGCGCGTTTTTGCTCCTTGGTCTTTTTGCCCTCGGCCGGCTTAGGAGCTGCGACGAGGGTGTCGGCCTGGGCGGCGCTGGCTTTGGTGGACTTAGCCGCCGCCGGCGCGCTCTCCCCTGCCGCCTCGGCGGCGGCGCGGGCTGCGAGGTCCTCGCGCTTGTAGAGGTAGTAGTCGTAGTCACCGTCGTATACCGTGACCTTGCCGTCACGGATGTCGATGATGCGGTTGGCCACGGCGCGCACCAGGTGCTCGTCGTGGCTGATCAGCACGATGGTGCCGGGGAAGTTTTGCAGGGCGTTCTCGAGCATGTCCACCGAGTCGATGTCCAGGTGGTTGGTGGGCTCGTCCAGGCACAGGAGCGCCTCGGGCGCTACGAGCATCTTGGCCAGGGCCAGACGGGCCTTTTCGCCACCGGAGAGGACGCGTACCTGCTTTTCGATGGAATCGTTGTCGCTAAACAGGAAGGCGCCCAGCAGACTGCGTTGCTGAGGCACGGTCCACTTGGGCGTGACGGTGTCGATTTCTTGCAGGACGGTGTTGGACTCGGTCATGCCTTCGAGCGCATGCTGGGCGTAATAGGCCACGCCCACGTTCGTGCCCAGGTCGCGCGTGCCGGTAGTGGGCGGCTCCAGGCCGGCGATGATCTTCATGAGCGTGGACTTGCCGGCGCCGTTGGGGCCGACGAGCGCCACATGCTCGCCGCGGTAGAGCTTAAGGTCGATATCGCTGTAGATGTGCTTGTTGCCGTAGGACTTGGACACGCCCTCCAGGCCCACGACCATGTCGCCCGAGCGCGGCGGGTCGGGGAACTTAAAGTCAATGTGCTTGTGGCCCTCGGGCAGGATGACGAGCTCCTTTTTGATTTGCTCGATCTTGCGGATGCGCTCCTGGGCCTGGGCAGCCTTGGTGGGCTTGTAGCGGAACTTGTCGACGAAGACCTGCATGTGGGCGATGTCGCGCTCCTGGGCAGCGCGCTTGGCGCGCATCTGCTCCAGGTTGTCCTCGCGCTGCTTGAGATAGCTGCTGTAGTTGCCGGTATAGGTGGTCACGCGGCGGTTCTCAAGCGCGGCGACGTGGTCGACGCAGGCGTCCATGAAGGCGCGGTCGTGGCTGACGATGAGCACGGCGCCGTCGTAGTTGGCGATAAAGCCGCGCAGCCACTGGACGCTTTCGAGGTCCAGGTGGTTGGTGGGCTCGTCCAGAAGCAGCAGGTCGGGGTGGCGCAGGAAGAGCTTGGCGAGCGCGATTCGCATTTGCCAGCCGCCCGAGAACTCGGAGCACGGGCGCTCAAAGTCGGTGACCTTAAAGCCCAGGCCGGACAGGATTTTGCGGGCGTTGCTCTCGAGCTCGTAGCCGCCCAAGTGCTCAAAGCGGTCCTGTACTTGGCCGTACTCGTTAAGGAGTGCATCGACGTCCTTGCCCTGCTCGGAGAGCTCGGTGATCTGGGCCTGCAGCTCGTTGGCGCGCTCGCCCATGCGGCGGATTTCCTTGGCCGCCGCCATGACCTCGGCAAGAATGGTGGTGTCCTTGTGCTCCAGGTTAGTTTCCTGCTCTAGGTAGCCCACCTGGCAGTCCTTGGCGTACTGGACCTGGCCGGCGTCGGGGCTGTCGATGCCCATGATGATCTTGAGCATGGTGGTTTTGCCGGCGCCGTTGGGTCCCACGAGCGCAAAACGTTCGCCGGGGTTGATCTGGAAGGACGCGCCGCTAAAGAGGATGCGCGCGCCGAAGCTTTTTTCGATCTTGTCGACCAGGAGGATCATGGTGCCGCCTTTGACCTTGTGTGCCTATATGAAAAAAGGCCCCAACTTGCGTTGGAGCCTCATTCAATGCTCGGGTGGAGACGAGGGGGATCGAACCCCTGACCTCTTGACTGCCAGTCAAGCGCTCTCCCAGCTGAGCTACGCCCCCGTGCGAAGAAGT
>CABUXL010000030.1 GCA_902495525.1 uncultured Collinsella sp. | reverse complement strand
TCGCCCGCCGCAACGGCACCTCCAACCCCGCTGCATCGAAGGACGGCGCCGCGAAGGCCCAGGGCGGCCGCATCGAGAACGGCCTCTTCCCTGCCTCGCACACTGCCGAGGAACTCGCACGCATCCAAGAGCTGAGTCAGCGCAACGCCGGCGGGCCCGATAGCAGCCAAGCCACACGTCGCCGGCGCGAACGCGATCGGGAGCCCGGCCCCGTCCGCCGCATGGTCAACGCTTGGTGGAACCGTCTGCTCGGCGCCGTCTACGGCGGCGGGTTCTCCACGCAAGAGGCTGAATACGAAGAGCACGCCACCAGCCGCGACTATCTTTGGAACACCCTCGGCACCGCCGTGTGGGGTCTGGCGTTTCCGTTGCTCACCATCGTGTCTACGCAGCTCGTGGGCGCCGAAGAAGCCGGCAAGTTCTCCATCGCCTTTGTCACCGGCACGCTCATCATGATCGCGTGCAACTACGGCGTGCGCAATTTCCAGGTCTCGGACATCGACGAAAAGACGTCCTTCGCCTCCTACCAGCTCAATCGTTGGATCTGCGGAGCGCTCGCCCTAGGCTGCGGCCTCATGTATAGCAGCGCCCGCGGCTATGACGCGCAGATGGCGACGATCGGCCTGGGCGTCTACCTGTATAAGGTCATCGACGGCGTCGCCGACGTGTACGAAGGCCGCCTGCAGCAGGCCGACAAGCTCTACTTGGCTGGAATGAGTCAAACGCTACGCTCCGTCGGCGTCATCGCGGTCTTCAGCGTGGCGCTGTTCTTCACGCGTAGCATGCCCATCGCGGCCATGGCCATGGGCATCGCCGCGATCGCCTCGCTCGTGCTGGTCACCGCGCCGCTCGCCCTGCTCGAGACCGAAAAATCGCGCCGCGTGAGCCTGCGCGAGGTCGGCCACCTGTTTGTCCAGTGCGCTCCGCTCTTTGGTGCATTGTTCCTGTTCAACCTTATCGAGAGCATGCCCAAGTTTGTAATGGAAGGCACACTGGCCTACAAATACCAGCTGTACTTTAATGCCCTGTTTTTTCCGGCTCAGGCTATTCTGCTGAGCATTGGATTTGTCTATAAACCGCAGCTCCTGCGCTTGTCGAGCATTTGGGCTAATCCTCGCAAGCGTCATCGCTTTGACCTGATTATTGTTGCCGTTATGGCGCTGATCGTGGTCATCACCGGCGTGTGCGCCGCATTTATGGCAGGTCCCGGTATTCCCCTCATGAGCTTTATGTACGGCCTCAGCTTTGAGCGCTACCGTACGCTGGCGTTGCTGATGGTCGTCGCCGGCGGCGTCACCGCGGCCATCGACTTTATCTACGCCATCATCACGGTGCTGCGCCATGCCGGCGACGTCACCAAGATCTACCTGATTTGCTTCGCCGTAAGCGTGGTGCTGCCGGTGATCCTGATTAAGCTGCTGGGTCTGATGGGCGCTGTGGTGAGCTACCTAGCCATCATGGTCCTACTCCTGGTGCTGCTGATAATCGAGTACGCCCACATCCGCCAACGCATCGAACGCGACCGCAACCCATACGGCGCCTAATTAGCTGCCCGGTCACCGGAATTTGCGATGGAATCACCCCGTCTGGGGTCTCGTTGCGGACAATATTCATCACGCAAAACTAAGTGAGTAGACTTTTACCGAATCCCCGACCACACCAACAGAGCACAAGTCTGTGACCTGCGGTTTTATTGAGGCAAATATGTTGGGTGCTCGGCATTTCCAAAAAAGTCTACTCACTTAGCCAGCGGGCAGCCAAAAAAGAACCGCCGCGACGTCGTTTGACTCCGCTGCGACGGTTTTTCGAGCATTTTCGCGCTGTCGAGGACGCAGACGCTCCTCATTTCTAGCGCTTACCGAGCAAGAAGGCGCTACTCTCCGAAAGTAGTCAAAAAAGCCCCGTCCCAAATTAGCTACGGTAGATCGGCGGAACAAGGTTATTCGCCCGGGTTGATGTTCGCGTAGAACTCCGCCCCATCATCGAGCCGCAGGATGCCCACGCGACCGAACTCGGAGCCGGTGGCGGCAGCGCAGTCGATGTCGATGCGATCGGGCACACCGGCGGCATCCTCGCCGCCCAGGCGCACAATCTGCCCGCGGCCCGACTCCTCATCGAGCCCCGCAAGACCACCGACCTCGCAATAACGCCCGAGCGACACCGTTGGCGTGTGACCGCTCACCACGACCGGACCCTTGCCCTCGGCAGAAAGCAGCCCGGTCGGCACATCCCAATAGCCGTGACGAATCCACAGCAGGTCATCGGACGACTGCACCGCGAGCATCTGCTGCAGCAGCTCGCAATCGGCACCCACCGCTCCAACGCCATCGGCACAATCGACGCCATGCTCAAGCAAAAACGCGCGCGCCGCCTTCATCTCGATTCCAGCATGCACCAGCAGATACGGGCGCTCCTCGGTCTCGGCCACCGCGTAGAGCGGCAGCGCGGCCATCCATCGCACGAGCTCCTCGTATGCCTCAAATTCCATGTCGTTGAGCTGCTCGCGCGTCGTCCAGCCACCGTTGATATCCCAGGTCTCGGCATCGAGCGGATCCTGACCAATGATGGCATCGAGCATGATCTGCTCGTGATTACCCTTGAGCACGTGGGCGTTGGGCAGCGAGCGCACGAGCTTAATAACGCCGACCGGATCGGGCCCGCGATCGATCATGTCACCCAGCACGTACAGCGTGTCGTCGGACGTCAACGAGATCTTAGACAGGGCCTCGTCAAGCGCACGCACGTGCCCGTGAGCATCAGATGTCACATAGATCGCCATGGTACGCCTCTCCTTGCATTGCGGCCGAAGCCCGGTGCCGCAACTAAAACTTCAAGTTGAACTTAAACGTTACCCATTGTACTCCGTTGCAATAAAGCTGGAAAGGGTTTCCGAGCAGAGGCAAAGATGGCAGCCGTCTATGACGATATCGCGCACGCCCGCAATCCAACCCCATAAACCCACCATCTTTGGGTACAAATAACCACAGACAATTGACCGTGCCACGCCAACCACCCAGGAGCGGACACTATCCATGAACCAGATCCTTCTCTTTATCGGCCTCGTCATCATTTTGTGCCTGACCATCAAACCCGTCGGCAAAAAACTCCCCTTCCCCACCCTGCTAATCTTTATCGCGCTGGGCATGCTGTTGGGCGTCAACGGCCCGGCGCACATCGATTTTAGCGACTACGCGCTTACCGAAACCGTCTGCAGCACGGCGCTGCTGTTCATCATGTTCTACGGCGGCTTTAACACCAATATCGACCGCGCCAAGCCCGTCGCTGCGCCGGCGGTGCTGCTGAGCACGCTCGGCGTCGTCATCACTGCCGGCATCACCGGCGTGTTCGCCCACTTCGCACTGGGCTTCGACTGGATCGGCGGCCTGCTGCTGGGATCGGTCGTGGCATCGACCGATGCTGCCAGCGTCTTTAGCGTGCTGCGCGAGCACAACCTGTCGCTAAAGGGCGGCACCGACTCGCTGCTCGAGGTCGAATCGGGCTCCAACGACCCCGTCGCCTACATGCTCACCGCAGTACTCGCCACACTCGCGGCCGGCGGCGACATCAACATTCCCGCACTGCTGACCAAGCAGATTATCCTGGGCGTGGGCCTGGGCCTTGCCATCGGCTGGGCGGCGGGCCGCCTGATTGAACGCGCGCACGCAACGGCCAAGGACGCGCAGACCATCTTTTTGTTCGCCGTGGCCATCGTCGCCTACGCGCTGCCAAGCTACCTGGGCGGCAACGGCTTTTTGGCTGTATACCTGGCCGGCATTGTGCTGGGTGCGAGCGACATCACCGGCAAGGTCGAGATGGCGCACTTCTTTGACACCCTCACCGAGATGGCAGAGATGACCATCTTCTTTTTGCTGGGCCTGCTCGTTACACCCGCACGCCTGCCGCAAATGCTGCTACCGGGCCTGGCACTCATGGCGTTTATGCTCTTTGCGAGCCGCCCCATCGCCGTAGGCATGCTGCTGGCGCCGTTTAGGACGAACCCTCGCCAGGTTGCGCTCGTAAGCTGGGCGGGTCTGCGCGGCGCGGCTTCGGTCGTCTTTAGTCTCTTTGCCGTGGTGGCCGGCGTTCCCGGCGGACACGACCTATTTGACCTGGTGTTTGTGATTGCCGTGTCGAGCATTGTGGTGCAGGGCTCGCTGCTACCGGCGGTGGCGAAAAAGCTCAATATGATCGACGCGGAAGGCGACGTGCGCCGTACGTTTAACGATTACCGCGACGAGGACGGCATGTCGTTTGTCAAGTTCAAGGTGGGCGCGGGCCATCCGTTTTCCGGACGCTCGCTCGCCGATATTGGCAGCGCCACGGACATGCTCGTGGTCCTGGTGCTGCGCGATGGCGCGCACCCGGTGCTGCCCAATGGCGATACCGTGATTGAGGAAGGCGACCTATTGGTGATGGCTGCCCCGACGTTTGAAGAGCGTGCCGAGGTTACGCTGCGCGAGGTCACCGTGACTCCCCACGGTCGCCTGGCCGGCCAGCGCCTGCGCGATGTGCCGCAAGGCAAGCATCCGTTTATTGTGGTGATGCTCAAGCGCGAAGGCCAGACGATCATCCCCGATGGCAACACCCTAATATACGCCGGCGACGAAGCCGTCATCGCCACGCTCGCGTCGTAGTGACCAGGAAGTGGCTAATTTGCGACGAAGAGATCAAGCGCCTAGAGAACCTCATGCCTTCGCTCGCAGATTTGGATTTGCCTGAGGAGTAAAGCACCCCTCCCCCATGTAACCATCCTGTAAATCATAGCGGCGTAGTCGAGTTTTACCGTGATGCGGTCGCGCCTGACGCTCCACTGTGCTAAAGTATCCCGAACGTTCAAACGACTACGAGGGGGAACTAGAAGATGGCACGTGTGCACAACTTCTCAGCTGGCCCGGCCGCGCTGCCTACAAGCGTGCTCGCCGAGATCGCCGACGAGATGATGGACTACCGCGGTTGCGGCATGTCCGTGCTCGAGATGAGCCATCGATCTAGCATGTACCAGCAGATCATCGACGACACCGAGGCAACCCTGCGCCGCCTGCTGAACATCCCCGACAACTACCATGTCCTTTTTTTGCAGGGCGGCGCCACGCTGCAGTTTGCGGGCATTCCCATGAACCTCATGCGCCGTGGCCGCGCCGGCTACGTCGTGACCGGCAACTTTGCCAACAAGGCGTACAAAGAGGCCGCCAAGTACGGCGATGCCGTGCTGCTCGCGAGCTCCGAGGACACCAACTTCGACCGTATCCCCGACATGGCCGACATCAACGCGTGCATTGCCGCCGAGGCCGCGGGCGACGGGCTCGACTACGTCTACATCTGCCAGAACAACACCATCTTTGGCACCATGTACCACGAGCTGCCCAACTGCGGCGACGTACCGCTGGTCGCCGATGTCTCGAGCTGCTTTCTGTCGCAGCCGCTCGACGTCGAGCGCTACGGGCTCATTTACGCCGGCGCGCAGAAAAACGCCGGCGCCGCGGGCGTGACCGTGGTCATCGTGCGCGACGACCTCATCGCCGACGGCCCCGCCTTTGCGCAGACGCCGCAGTACATGGACCTTAAGACCCAGGCCGCCAAGGGCTCCATGCTCAACACGCCCAACACCTTTGGCATCTACGTGTGCGGCAAGGTGTTCCGTTGGGTTGAGAAAACCGGCGGACTTGCCGCCATGGCCGAGCGCAACTGGGCCAAGGCCAATCTGCTCTATGACCTGCTCGAGCACAGCGAGCTGTTCCATAGCACTACGCAGGCCGACAGCCGCTCCATCGCCAACGTCACCTTCCGCACCGGCGACGCCGAACTCGACGCGGCCTTTGTCGCAGGCGCGGCCGAGCACCAGATTCAAAACGTCAAGGGCCATCGTCTGGTAGGCGGCATGCGCGCCAGCGTCTACAACGCCGTAACCATGGAAGACGTGCAGGCACTGGCCTCGTACATGAAGGACTTCGAAACGCAGCGTAGTTTGAGCCCGCGATCTAACTAGCCCGCAACGCGCGGGCCGACCAGCCACTTCAAACCACCTGTTTAAACCAAACCTGCTAAGGAGTTTTTCATGCGCAAGATTAAGACCATCGACGACATCACCAAGGACGGCAAAGTCGAGTTTGGCGAGGGCTACGAATTTGTGAGCACCGCCGAGGAGGCCGACGCCATCCTGATGCGCTCGACTGACCTGCACGGCTACGAGCTGCCCGAGGGCATCCGCGCCATCGCCCGCTGCGGCGCCGGCGTCAACAACATCCCCGTCGAGGAGTACGCCAAGAAGGGCGTCGTCGTCTTTAACTCCCCCGGTGCCAACAGCAACGCCGTTAAGGAGCTCGTCCTAGGCATGCTGGTGCTCTCGAGCCGCGGCGTGGTGCAATCGATGAACTGGGTGCGCGACAACGCCGACGACCCCGAGATCCAGGTCGACGCCGAGAAGGCCAAGAAGGCCTTTGTGGGCCGCGAGCTCAAGGGCAAGCGCATCGGCGTCATCGGTCTGGGCAACGTAGGCTCCAAGGTCGCCAACGCCTGCGTCAATCTGGGCATGGACGTCTACGGCTACGATCCGTTCATTTCCGTTGAGCACGCGTGGGTGCTGAGCCGCGAGGTGCAGCGCGTGGGCACGCTCGAAGATCTCTGCCGCGGCTGTGATTACCTCACGGTGCACGTGCCCAGCAAGGCCGACACCATCGGCATGATCAGCACCGAGCAGATCAACCTGCTGGCCCCGGACGCCGTGCTCATCAACTACGCACGCGAGACCATCATTGACGAGGACGCCGTTGACGCCGCCCTGCGCGAGGGCAAGCTGAGCTGGTTTAGCTGCGATTTTGCCACGCCCAAGACCGTCAAGATGCCCAACACGTTTATCACCACGCACTCGGGCGCCGGCACTGGCGAGGCCGAGGCCAACTGCGCCGACATGGCCATCAGCGAGCTTAAGGATTACCTGGAGAACGGCAACATCGCGCACAGCGTCAACTACCCCGCCTGCAGCATGGGCAAGGCGCGCGCCGCAAGCCGCATCGCCTGCCTGCACGCCAACGTGCCCAACATGATCGGTCAGATCACGGCAATCCTGGCCAAGGACAATGCCAACGTGCAGCGTATGACCAACGAGTCTGCCGGCGAGAACGCCTACACCATGTTCGACACCGACGAGCACCTGGACAGCAGCACCATCGAGGCGCTCAAGCAGATTCCGTCGATGTATCGCGTGCGCGTGATCAAATAGCGCCGGCTGATCTGACGGGCAGTTCCCCATGTGGCCTGCCCGTTACTGACATTGAATGCCCGCGGGGGCGCCTTTCGCACGAGAGGCGCCCCCGTTTTTGTGAGCGCTCCATTAAATGCACCGAGCTGCTTCTTGACATACAATTTGTATGTTGACCTAACTATCTGTGAGGTGCCTATGGTTGATACAGATTTTGCTTGGCGGCTTACGCAAGGGCTCGTGCGGATCGACAGTTCCGACCCAGGTGCGTATGAGGGCGAGATTGAACGCTATATCAAAGTGTTGGTTGAGGCTCAATTGGAGCGGTTGAGTCATCCGGTGCTCCATGCCGTGCAGGTTGAGGAACTCGAGGTGCTGACCGGACGCCGCAATCTCATGGTCACCGTGCCCGGTTTGAGCGACGAGCCACGGCTCGTCTACATCTGCCACATGGATACAGTCACCTTGGGCGACGGCTGGGACGCGGACATTACGCCGCTCGGGGCGGTCGTGCGCGACGGCAAGCTCTACGGCCGCGGCGCCTGCGATATGAAGGGTGGCTTGGCCTGTGCCATTGCCGCACTGGTCCATACGCTCGAGCGCGTGGCGGCGGATGGCGCGCTGCCCCGCCGCGGCTTTTCGCTCATCTGCTCGGTCGACGAGGAAGACTTTATGCGAGGCTCCGAGGCAGCCATCGATGCCGGCTGGGTCGGTTCGCGCGAATGGGTGCTGGACACCGAGCCCACCGACGGACAGATCCAGGTGGCGCACAAGGGGCGTACGTGGTTCGAGATTGAAATGGATGGCGTGACGGCGCATGCAAGCCGGCCCTGGAAGGGCGCGGATGCCGTCGCCGCCATGGCCGAGGTCGTGTGTTCGCTCCGTCGCGCGTTTGTGGCGCTGCCCGCGCACGATGAGCTGGGGCCTTCGACCATCACGTTCGGCCAAATCGAGGGCGGATATCGCCCCTACGTCGTACCCGACCGCGCCAAAGTCTGGGTCGACATGCGCCTGACCCCGCCGACCGATACGGCCGCCGTAACGCGCATGGTAGAGCAGGCCATCGCCGTCGCCGAAGCCGCCATTCCCGGTTGCCACGGCAGCTACGTCGTGACGGGCGACCGCCCCGCCATCGAGCGCGACCCGGACTCTCCCCTTCTAGCAGCGCTCAAGCGTGCCGCCGATGACGTGACGGACGCGGACACGACCGTCGGCTTCTTTACCGGCTACACCGACACCGCCGTCATTGCCGGCAAGACAGGTAACCGCAATTGCATGAGCTACGGTCCCGGGTCGCTCGCGCTCGCGCACAAGCCCAACGAATATGTGCCCCACGCCGATATCGTTCGTTGTCAGCAGGTGCTAATCGCGCTCGCCGATAACGTGCTCTGGGACGCGAGCGGCCAAGTTGGGGCATAATAAGCCGCGAACAAACCGACTCGTGCGTTAGGACCGCCCATGAAAGCACTTCCGTTTCCCTGCATCCGCCCGGCTCAGGACCGCGTGCTCGAGGCGCTGCCTGCAATGGGCAGCATCCTGAGCGGCAACGATGCTCTGCGCGGAGCCATTGCCGATGGCCTGATGCTCAAGGACCCGGGTGCGGCGTATTACGTGTACGAATGCTCGGGCGAGCCGGGACGTGTGACGGGTGTCGTGGCGATCTGCCCGACGAGTGTACTTGCGGGCGGCAAGGGCGATGCCAGCGCCGACGTGGCCGCCGCCGCGCGCGCGATCGCCGAGCTCAAGGTGCAGCCGCGCCCCGTATCGCTCGCCTACGAGGCCTCGCCCGTCATGGATATCATCCTGGGCGCCGCCAAAGAGGGCGCGTCGCTCTACGCCGTCACCGACCCCGCGGGCATTACGCACCGCGCGTGGGAGGTCAAGCGCGAGGACGCCGTCGGGGCCATCCGCGCCATGCTCGACCAAGCACCGGAGCCGGCACTGGCCGACGACCCCGCCTACGCCGCCGCTCTGACCGGGGCGTCGCAGCTGCTGGCCGATGAGGCCCGTGTCGCCGGAACGTACACCGGCAAGGAGCCGTTCAACTTTACCGTTGCCGTGCTCTTCCCCGCCGCGCAGGTCAGCGGCGCCGCGCCGCAGGTTCCGACAGGTCTGCTCACGCACCAGGTCGCGCGGTTCTAGCAAGACCAGACCGCCCGGCACAAAAATCGGCAGCTCAACAAACAGGGGGCGGAGATGCAGCAGGTACATGCATCTCCGCCCCTTTTGCGTCGAGAAATTAGCCGGCGACCCGTACCGCCGCGCTCGCGTTATCCGCGCTGCGGACCCGCAGTAGCCACGAGCGGTTCAAGCCCCAGCTCGCGCGCGTAGTCTTCCTGCGTAAAGACTTCGACCAGCTCAAACGTGTCGGATTCGTCGTCAAACGCAAAGTGCAGCACCGAGCAGTTGCCTGGCACGCGGTCGCGCTCATCGGCCGCCGCGCCCTTCACATGGTCCATGAACTCCTTGATGGCCGAGCCGTGGCTCACCGCGAGCACGCACTCGTGGTCCGGGCGACGCATAAGATCGGTCAACGTCGCCACCATGCGCTCGCGCACCTGCATCTGGCCCTCGCCGCCAAACTGGCGATAGAAGTCGCGCCACGGGCGCTCGGGCATGAGCATCACGCGCTCGGCCTCAAAGTCACCAAAGAACCACTCACGCAGGCCGTCCAGGCGCTCGTACGCCAAGCCCGGCCACAAGTTGGCGATAGTCTGCTCGGTGCGATGAAGCGTGGAGGTGTAGGCATGATCGGGCTCAATGCCGCGCGCACGTAAAAACATGCCGGCGCGCGCCGCCTGGTCGCAGCCCAACTGCGTAAGCGGCGAGTCACTCCACCCCTGAATGATACGCTTGAGGTTGAATATCGTCTGTCCATGACGGACCAGATACAGATCTTTATTCATAGGGGTCCTTTCGTTCGTTACCAATCAAGGAGCGAAAACGCCCCGTCGCAATAGCCAAAATGAAGCACGGCGCCGTTGTCGGGTAGCTCCCCCTCGCCAGTCACATACTCAAGAAACTCCTGGCAGGCTGAGCCGTGGGAAACCGCCAGCACGCAGTCGTGCTGCGGCCTGGCCATGATGCGGGACAGCGCCGCGACCATGCGCGACTGAAGCTCACTTTCCGACTCGCCACCAAAGGCAACCGGATAATCACCCCAGGGCCGCGGCGGCATCTCGCGATTTGATGTGCCCTCCAGCGAGCCAAAATGCCACTCACGCAGGTCATCGACCAGCTCAATGGAACGGCCCTCGCCAACGATAAGCTCGGCCGTATGCCGCGCCCGGTCCAACGGCGAGGAATACACATGATCAAAGGCCACGCCACGCGCCGCAAACGCCGTACGCGCCGTCAGCGCCTGCTCGCGCCCGCGCGCCGTAAGCGGCGAATCGTGCCAGCCCTGCAAAATGCTCTGCACATTGAGCTCAGTCTGCCCATGCCGCACCAAATACAGATCTGCCACACACCCTCCCCTCGTACCACCACAAAGGGGACAGGAGTCTTTGTGGTGATTTTGCCGCCGGATTGCGCCGCAACGACGCACAACTACAGCAGCACGTCGGCAAGCGGACGCTTGGGTACGTGGTGCACCCGCGCCTCGTCGCGCCAATAATTGATGGAGCCGTCGGGGTTGGAATCGATCGCATCGATCACCTGTGTCTCGGCCGGAACGCCAAACGCCATGATCAGCTTGAGCTCATACTTGTCGTTATCGAGCCCCATGGCATCGATTGCGTGGGGCGTAAAGGCCTTGAACATGCAGGCTGCCACCTCGGGCGTAGCGCTGCGGGCGGCGAGCATCATCGTCTGTGCGGCAATGCCCGTGTCGACCTCGGTAATGGGAGCGGCGGGCTTACCCGGAACGGCGCGCTCGGCCAAAATCGCGATGTAGCCGGTCGGGCGCTCGCCCTCGGCAGGACCCGGCCAATCCTTAAGCGCGCCGGCCCATGCAAGCTCATCAAATACACGCGCGCAATCCTCGGCACCGCTCACCACATGAAAACGAAGACGCTGAGCATTGGCACCACAGGGAGTCAGGTGCGCCAGCTCCGCCAGCTCAAGCAAAAGCTCACGCGGCACGCGCATGGACTCGTCAAAGCGACGGCACGTGCGGGCGCGGCGAACCAACGCATCAAACGCGTCCAAGCCGAGCTTTTCACAACCTTGCTTTGCCATCAATTCGACACCCGACGGCGTCTCGGGAACTGCTTCGTTCATAGGGACCCCCAATACAAGCCAATTGTCCTTAGGAGAATCTAACCTAAAACCTAGGCAATAACGAACAGGGCTGCAATGTTCTACACCTGTTGAATAGAAAATCGCGACGTGGGGAACAACGGAAACAATTCGGGACCTTTGGGTTACGTTTCGCCCTCCCCGACCCATACGCCAGCGCCTTTAAGCGATACTGGTTGTAACGATCAAGGCTTACGCCGCACGGAAAGGAGACATTATGGGCATCTTTAAGAACGATGACCAAAATCGAGCCAGTTTGGATTTGACGAGAAAAGCATGGCGGGCAAAGCCGTCAAGGCCGTACGCTGGATCTACGCCATCACGGGCGTCTTAGCACTCATTGCTGGTATCGCGCTGCTTTTTGCACCCGCCAAGTCCCTCGTCTTTTTGACGACCGTCCTGGGTTTTTACTTTGTAATCACTGCTGCCATCAGGCTGTTCACTGCCATTTTTGAGCCGCTGCTGCCCACCGGCTGGCGCGTGACGAGCATCATCTCCAACCTACTCATTATTCTGGGCGGCGTCATAATCCTGCGCAACCAGGCCTTCTCGACCGCGACGCTCACCACGATGGTGGTTATCGTGGCCGGCTTTGGCTGGATTGTCGAAGGTGTCATGTCCATTCTGGAGTCCGAGCTTTCGTCCAACCGTGCCCTCGCCATCCTGAGCGGCGCACTCTCCATCATCGCCGGCATGTTCGTGTTTATTTATCCGCTGTGGTCGGCCAAGATGCTCGTCATCTTTAGCGGCGCCGCGCTGCTGGTGTTTGGCGTAACGCTGATTGTTCGCGCTATTCAATTTGGCAAACTGGTGCACTAGATGCCGCGAACGCTCTTTATTGATGCCGACGCCTGCCCGGTCACGCGCGAGTCGATTGACTGCGCGCGGCGGGCGGGCGTCGCCGTTGTTATCGCCGGCAACAGCACGCAAAACTTGGAACGGCACATTCGCCGCGACGACCCGCGCGATGCCGAGCACGCGCGACGCGGCTTTTGGGTCACGACGCTCGATGTGAACGTGGGCGCCGACAGCGCCGACTTTGCCATTGTCGAACGCCTGCAGGCGGGCGACGTAGTCGTGACGCAGGACATTGGCTTGGCGAGCATGGTGCTCGGGCGCGATGCCGCCGCCATCGGTGTGCGCGGGCGCGTCTACGACAAAGCGACCATCGACATGCAGTTGTTTATTCGCCACGAGGAAAAGAAGGTGCGCCGCGCCGGCGGACGCACTCGCGGACCGGCGGCATTTACCAGCGAAGATCGCGCCCGCTTTAAACGCAACCTCACCGAGCTGCTGCGCTAACCAAGGTAGATTTTTGGGACATGTCCGGAAATCTGCTTTTTTGCTTTGGCGATTGACACGCATCCAACGCCCAGGTCATGGCGGTAGATTTTACGGCATGCCCCAGTTTTTACGGCATGCCCCAAGCATCTACTTAGAGGCCAAAGGCAGAAAGGATAAGACCCCAGCCCGCACCGATGACGTACATCATGATCAGGAACAGGACGTTTTCGCGGGCGCTGCGGTTGGTGCGGAACAGCACCAGGTAGCCCACACCGGCAGAGATGAGCGTGCCGGCGAGCATCGGGGCCAGCTGCAGCGCGCCCTCCAGGTACAGTTGCGTGATGACGACGCTGGCCGAGCAGTTGGGAATCAGGCCGACGAGTGCCGAGCCCAGGACCGCAAGCGTCTCGTTGCCACGCAGGAACTGCTCGATCGCGGACTCGCCGAAGGTCTCGAGCACGGCGACCAGAATCAGCGTCACCAGAAAAATGAATACCGATACCTGCACGGTGTGCGAGATGGCGCTGCGAATAATCGACAGGAGGGGCGCGCCCTCGTGAGAGTGGGAGTGACCGTGGCCATCATGGTGTTCATGCTCGTCCTCATGACCGTGATCGTGGCCATGTCCGTGTTCGTGCTCGTCCTCGTCTTCATCGCAACCGCAATGGTCGCGCTCGCACAGCTCATGGATGTGATCGGCGCTCACGCCCGCCTCGGCCACCTCGTCGATGATGTCACCGCCAGTGTGGTCGTCGTGCGCGCAGTTCACATGAGCCGGATTAGCAGCGGTCCCCAGCACGGTACGGCGAATCGCCGCATGTGCGCGAGCGTTACGACGCAGGCCGCGAATGGCGGCGTCCACGATAAAGCCCGTGACCAGCGCGATCAGCGCCTTCGAAGCCAGAAGCATCGCCATGGTCTGCACGGGAACTTGCTCGGCGAGCAACAGCGGCAGCATCTCATCGGAGGTCGAGAGAAACACCGCCACCAGGGTACCCAGCGTCGCGACGCGACCGGCGTACAGCGTGGCCGCCATTGCCGAAAAGCCGCACTGCGGCACCATGCCCAGCAACGAGCCAACCACGGGGCCCGCAGCGCCAGCGCGCTTGATGGCGCCGTTAACGCGGTCGCCCGCAACATGCTCGAGCGTCTCGAGCGCAAGGTACGTCACCAACAAAAACGGCACCAGCGAGAGCGTGTCTTTGCCGGCATCGAGCAGAATATCTATCAGTAAATCCATGACGGATGGAACCTTTCGTGTCTTTCGGCAGCATTGTAAAAGTCCTAGCGGTCAACTAGGGTATTGTAGTTGTCCCGGGCGCGGTGCCAATAGTTGCCCATGGTAAACTATCATCTCGCCACAACTCAGTAACCCCGAGCCGCGCGACGCGGCCCGTCCAAGGAGCATCCTATGAACGTTTCGCAAGCACTCGAATACGAGCGCCAGCCGTTTATCCCCATGTTTATCTATGGCGATCACGGTGCCATGGAGTCCGAGCGCCAGAAGGGCGAAGAGGCCCTCAAGGTGCTCGAAACCGAGTACTTTACCGCTGAGGGCGACCCCGGCTTCGACTTTGCCACCGTGCGCGACCTGGCCGACCGCAACCGCGACCTGTGCGACCAGATCGGCGAGGCGCGTCTACGCAACGTGACGCCCGCGACGCTTTCGCGCGGTCTGTCCGATGCCGACACCTGCGCCGCCATCGGCAAGATGCAAAAGCGCACCGCCGCGTCCGTCATGCGCGAGATCCGCGGCGACCGCGACGCGCTCGGCGTGGCGTACGCCCGCAAGCCTATCCAGGGCACGGTGCTCGGCATCGACATCGAGACCACCGGCCGTGCACCCGAGCGCGGCTACATCATCAACGTCGGCTGGGAGATCATGGATCTCACCAGCGACGCCGTGCCGCATGACGCCGAGGCACACTACTGCGGCCTGCCCGATATCTACCGCGGCGAGGATGTGCCGCTGTCGAATATCCACCACATCACCTGGGACGACATCGACGGCAAAACGCCCTTCCGCGAGAACAAAGAGCTGCAAAAGCAGCTGCTCAAGCTTATGAAGAAGTACCCGTACATGGCACACAACGCCGCCTTTGAGGACAGCTGGTTCAAGATCCACCTGGACGGCTACGCCGAGGCACGCCGCGCGGGTAAGATTATCGTCATCGACTCGCGCCAGATTTGCCGCAGCTTGGACGCCGACGTGCGCTCGCTCCCCCGCGAGTCCGCCCCCGCTGCGCTCGAGAACTGGGCGCGCCGCCGTGGAACCCTCGCCGCCGACGCCAACGAGCAGCATCTGGGCCTGGACGACACCGACCTCATGCTCCGCACCGTCCAAGCCGAGTTCAACCTCAAGAACCTATTCGCGAAATAACCGATCCATCTGCGGGAGCGCCTGCCAGGCACAGCGCAATCCGTCTGGGCACACCGACACGCAGTAAACTAGGGCGCAGCCTTATGGCTGCACCCTAGTTTTCATCAAAACGAGCAAATACGCGTGCTTCACATAGTCGGCAGGTTGGCCCACCTACATTTTTCGAGTTGTTCGGCCAGCTGAACCACTAGTCAAGGCCCCTTGAACCGCAATCGAAGCTAAAATCGCCTTAATTTCGCAACCAAGCCCCATAAATCTACCTGAATCAATTCGAATAGGACGTTGCGATCGCACCATTTGTATAGGATAAGGCCGAATAACTCAAATTATGTTGGTGAGGCATCTGAGCGGTCGGCAAAAACGCTTAGAAGCTACGAATCCGCAACTAAAGTTCATCAAAAAGGGGCAGCCGGCAGAAACCTCCCCAGCCAAAGCTGCTCCCTCAATACGACAGCTCAAAAACCCACCGTTCGCAGAAGATAAGCCGCGCCCCAATACCGTTGCCCGAAGTTTCGGGCGTATGCGGCGTCCGCTATGCCATCATGCGCGTATGGGAATCATTCTGTCACATACCACGGCACGCGCTGTATACCAAACAGCCAACTCGCTCGCAAGCTACGCGACCGGTCCCATACCTATGGAAAAGATCAGGGTGTCTGCGCCGACCACGTCCGACCTGGAAGCGGCACGAGCATGGCTCAACAGAAAGAATGTCGATTCTGAACGTATCCATGTGCTGACGTTTTCCAATAATGCCAAAAGGCACCGCAAGGGCTGCATCTGCCACTGCACGCGCTATACGTTTGATGCAGAAAGCTACCTAGAACTCGAGCCGAACGTCTACATCGTCGATATCAAGCTGTGCGCGTTAGAAGCAACAGCCGACCTCAACCTTTCGGAGCTCGTTGAGTATTACTTTGAAATCTGCGGCTCCTACGCGCTTGGAACGTCCGACGAAACTCAATATCGCGAGCGCCCAGCCCTAACCAGCGTTGAAGAGCTCAGAGCCTTCTTTTCAGAGGCACCGGGGTATCGTGGATCTAATAAAGCACTTAAGGCACTTTCTTATGTACACGAAGGCTGTCGCTCCCCACTCGAAACGGCGTTTGTCATGATGCTGACAATGCCCAAGTCAATGGGTGGCTTAGCCATACGCGCTATCAAAACGGATTATCCGATCCCAGTCCCCAAAAGATACGCCGCCCTAACGCGACGGACGGTTTTCTACCTCGACGCGCTGCTCGAAAATTCGATGACCGATATCGAATACAACGGCTTTTACCACGACGAACCCGAGCAGCAATCAATTGACGAGGAGCGCCGAAACACGCTGCGAAACATGGGATATGCCGTTATCACAGTTAATCGTCATTCGTTTTTCAAGCAGTCCGCTTTTAAACGGGTCATGGAAGCGATTCGCATTCGCGAGAAGATATGGCCCGGTCGACTCCCGGATAACTTCGCCATCCTGCAAGAAACTCTTCGTCAATTTGTCTTGCGGCGCTACTTCGAATACGGTCGCCGCGTCCTGGAGACACTCAAAGAAGAAGAGGCCGCCAAGCGCGAAATTGCAAGCCAATATCCGCAAGCTGATGACCCGAGCATCAACGATGTGCCCGAACCCGACGACATGCAACACGTCGGGGCCCTTGCTGAGGAAATCAATGGGGCTTGGGAATGCGACATGTTCGCAAAAATCGATGAAAACCGCACGGAAGACGACACGATTATTGATCTAATTGAGAATTCGCTCTTCTAAAGGCGATCTCTGCGGATGTCCACCTACATTTTTCGACTTATTCGGCCACCGATGTGCCAGATTGGCTGCAGCAATGCTCAATATAACTTTAGATAAAACTGATTCTGCAGAAACTCCCGTAGAGGAAGAACTGATTCTCGCGGTATTTGACACGATAAAGTACAAATATGAACAGTTCTAATGCTTCTCAAGGTGGCTTTCTTAGCATGCTAGCCGAACATCTCGAAATATGTTGGCGAGCATTGCGTCGATGTCTCCCAACCCACAACCCACAGAAAATCGCAGAGGCGGCAAGCAGTCATCGAAATTAACGCAAATTGTATTGACATATGAACATGCACTCATATAATCGAAAGTAAATTATATGAGCGCATGTTCATATGAAAGGATATTGCAATGAGCATCCGCGTTGATGAAACGAAACCCGACATCGAGGCCACCGAACCCGCGATCCCCACCACCTGCTCGCCCGAGGACCTTCCCGACGAGGAGCTTCTCTACGACCTCGCCGACCTGTTCAAGGTCTTCAGCGACACCACGCGCATCAAGATCCTTTACGCCCTCATGGGCCGCGAGCTCTGCGTGGCAGACATCGCCGAAGCGACCGAAACCTCGCAGTCCGCGGTGTCGCACCAGCTGCGCACACTCAAGCAGTCGCACCTGGTTAAATTCCGGCGCGACGGGCGCAATATCCTATACTCGCTCGCCGACGACCACGTCTACACCATGCTCAACCAGGGCATGAGCCATATCTGCGAATAGCGACCAACCACGGTACCAGCGCGGCCTGCACCCAAGCCGCAAATACAGAGAAAGGAACCCACCATGAAAAAGCAGTTTAAACTCGACGAGATCGACTGCGCCAACTGCGCGCGTGAGCTTCAGGACGAGCTGGCCAAGCTCGAGGGCGTCAAATCCGTGTCCGTCAACTTTATGACCCAGAAGCTGACGCTCGAGGCTGATGATGCTGAGTTCGACGAGGTGCTCAACCGCGTTGTAGAGTTTACGGCCGACGCCGAGCCGGACTGCGAGATCATTCTCTAGCCCAGGTTTACGCCAACCTGCAAGGCCGCGATTGCCGCTGCCTTTGCTCGCGAAATTATATGAGCGAGTGTTCATATATTCAAATGGGAGGATACGAGTCATGGCCACCGCCGACCCCAAGAAGAAAAAGAAGAAGCGCAAGAAGAAAGAGTCACTCGAGCATAAGCGCAACCGCATCCTGGTAGCGCTGGGCATTTTTGCCGTGGTGTACGCCCTCGATGAGTTCGGCACCCTCACCGCCGCATTCGGTACCCCGGGCGACATCTACGCCAGCTTTATGCTGTTCCTCATACCGTTTTTGATTGCCGGCTACGACGTGCTGCAAAAGGCATTCAATAACATCCGCCGCGGCAAGGCCTTCGACGAGAGTTTCCTTATGGCAGTCGCGACCATCGGCGCGTTTGCCATGGTGCTCTTCCCCGATACCGACCCGCACATGGCCGAAGGCGCCGCCGTCATGCTGTTCTACCAGGTCGGCGAGCTGTTTCAGGCGTACGCCGTGGGCAAGAGCCGCAAGTCGATCAGTGCCATGATGGACATCGCACCCGACTACGCCAACGTCGAGCAACCCGACGGCACGCTCGAACAGGTCTTCCCCGATGACATCGCCGTCGGCACCGTGATTGTGGTCAAGCCCGGCGAGCGCGTGCCCATCGACGGCGTCATCGTCGAAGGCGAAACCCAGCTCGACACCGCCGCCCTTACCGGTGAGTCGGTCCCCCGCCCGGCCAAAACCGGAGACGATATCATCAGCGGCTGCATCAACATGACGGGGCTCATCCACGTGCGCACCACCAAGCCCTTTGGCGAGTCCACCGTCGCGCGCGTCCTGGAGCTCGTAGAAAACGCCAGCGAAAAGAAGGCGCGCACCGAGAACTTCATCACGCGCTTTGCCCGCATCTACACGCCCGCCGTCACCGGCGCTGCCGCGGTACTCGCGCTCGGCGGCGGCTTGGTCACCGGCGCCTGGTCCGACTGGATCCTGCGCGGCCTGACTTTCCTGGTCGTCAGCTGCCCGTGCGCGCTCGTGATCAGCGTCCCGCTCAGCTTCTTTGGCGGCATCGGCGGCGCGTCCAAGCTGGGCGTTCTCATCAAGGGTTCTAACTACCTCGAGACGCTCGCCGACGTGGACACCGTCGTCTTTGACAAGACGGGCACCCTCACCAACGGCACGTTCTCGGTGGTCGCGGTACACCCCGAGGCCGGCTATACCGAGCAGTCGTTGCTCGAAGTCGCAGCCCTTGCTGAGTCGTTCTCCGATCACCCCATCGCGCAGTCCGTACGTGTCGCCTACCAGGGCGAGGTCGACCCCAAGCGCGTTAGCAACTCCGCCAACGACGCGGGCCACGGCGTGACGGCAACCATCGACGGCAAGCACGTCGTCGTTGGCAACGCAAAGATGCTCGCCGCGGCCGGAGTCGAAGCGCCCGATTGCGAGGTCGTCGGCACCATCCTCCACGTGCTAGTCGATGGCATCTATGCCGGCCACATTGTAATTGCCGACACCATAAAGGCCGATGCAGAGCAGACGATCCGCGACCTGCACGCCGCCGGCGTCAAGCGCACCGTCATGCTCACGGGCGACCGCGAGGAAGTGGCTGCTGCGGTGGCCAAGCGGCTGGGGCTCGACGAGTTCCACGCGCAGCTGCTGCCGGGCGACAAGGTCGAGCGTGTTGAAGCGCTGCTGGCAGCCGAAAGCGGCAAGGGCAAGCTCGCCTTTGTCGGCGACGGTATCAACGACGCACCCGTGCTCACGCGCGCCGATGTGGGCATCGCCATGGGCGCTATGGGCTCGGACGCCGCAATTGAGGCGGCGGACGTCGTGCTCATGGATGACAAGCCGTCCAACATCTCCCGCGCGATCCGCGTGGCGCGCAAGACCATGTCGATTGTTTGGCAGAACATCATCTTTGCGCTGGGCATTAAGTTGCTGATTCTGGTGCTTGCGGCGCTCGGCATCGCCAACATGTGGCTTGCCGTGTTCGGCGACGTAGGCGTGGCGATCATCGCCATCCTGAACGCCATGCGCGCGATGGGTGTCAAGAACCTGTAGCGTTCGTGGGCTGTCCGGCCGGGACCGGGCTTGGTTTTGAAAACGTCCTCGCGCATGAGGCCCGTCTTTCCTGCTCCTGCGGAGCAACGGAGAGGCGGGCCTCGCGCTGACGCTCCTATTTGGCAAGGTGTTTTTTAGAATCCATTTTGCGCTCGGCCTCGAAGGCTTGCCTGTCCCAATTGAGCGGGAGCCCCGCCTCGACCCACGCCTCGTAGGCCCTCCTTA
>CABUXL010000029.1 GCA_902495525.1 uncultured Collinsella sp. | reverse complement strand
GTGTCCATCCTCGCAGTATCCGGTTCTCAAGGTGCACGCCCCGCGGCTGATCCGGTCCGACCGGGCCGCGCGGCAAGGAGATATATTGCCAGACCGGAGGGGCCCCGTGGGCGGGAATCTGGGCGTACACATTTCCTACACATTTTGTGATCCGACTAACGTTTGCCAGCCGTTAACTACCGCTCGCCGAGCATCTCTTTATATAAGGCAGTCTCATGGTTAAAGCGGATACGTCCCCCTAGCTAAAGCACAGCCAGCATCGAGCAACTCATCGCGTTCTTCCACCGAGAACCCCTCGGCGTAGACGCGCACCACTGGTTCGGTCCCACTAGGACGGACCAGCAGCCACGTGTCATCCTCGAATGCCAAACGCAAGCCATCCATATGACTAACGTTTTGCGGCACCTTGCCACAAATCGACTTGGGGTTTACGCCCGGCAGCAGGGTTCGTAACGTTTCGGCATCTTCGGCCTCAAGGCGTAAATCGCGTCGACCGTAACTCGTCTTACCAAAACTGTCCTCGAGTTGGTCGACCAGAACGCCCAAAGGCGCGTCCGTCTTTGCCATAAGCTCACACAGAATCAGACAGGCGAGGATTCCATCGCGCTCGGGCATATGTGCGGCGATGCCGATACCACCGGCTTCTTCGCCGCCTATGAGGACGCCGCCCTTCTTCATCTCCGCCGCTATATATTTGAAACCGACTGGTTTGACGGTCACGCGGCAGCCAAGCGCCTCGGCAATGCGACGCACGAGCGTCGAGCACGAAAGATTGACGACGACGCGCCCCTCCAAATTACGAAATTGAACCAAGTCGCCCAAAACGAGCGCCATGATCTGATGCGGATGTATATATCTGCCGCGCTCGTCAACCGCGCCGATGCGGTCGGCGTCGCCGTCGGTCACCAGGCCAGCGCAAGCTCCGTCCTCGATAACCGTGCGCTCGCAAGCGTCCACCCACGGCTCAACGGGGTCGGGGCAGATATCTTCTTGGTCAGACGCCTGCCCGGCGTGAATCTCGTGCACCTCAACGCCAAGCTCGCGCAGCAAGTCGGCTAGATAGCCCTGGGCTGCGCCGCCCATGGGATCGACAACCACGCGCAGGTGCGCGGCGCGGATGGCTTCGGCATCGACAAACGATGCCACCGCCTGCATATAGTCAGGAATGATATCCGCGGTGCGATATTGCCCCTCGATCCCCATTGGCTCGGGAGCCATGGTCTCTTCGAGCTCTTCGATGACATCCTGGTTGGCGGTCGAGCCGTCACCCATGCGAATCTTGAGGCACAGATAGCCCTGCGGATGATGGGACCCCGTCACCATGAGCGCGCCGCACGCCTCACCGTCATAAGCCGCCGCCCACGTAAGGGCAGGGGTCGGGACAGGTCGCGAAGCGAGCACGGCGTCTAGCCCGTGCGCCGCTAGCACGCCCGCCGCAAGCTCAGCGAACTCGCGCGCCAGGGGCCGGGTGTCGAACCCTATATATACCGTTTTGCCCGGATTGGTCTTTTGCCACAACTCGCCGACGGCATCGGCGATACGGGCAACGTTATCGGCAGTGAAGTCCTCATCGACGCGAGCGCGCCAACCGTCAGTTCCAAAATGAATTATCGCGCACACGCGCAGACACCTCACAGTGTTTGGATCATGGTACGCATGGGGTATACCCGCAACATGCACTCGGCAACCTGCCGGCACCAGCATTCACCATTTGGGCAAATGCTGCCGAGGACATGCAGGCAATAAAAAACTGCCCCGTATGGAGCGGTTTTGCCCTTTATATATCGAGCGCCTCGGCCATCGCTGCCGTAGTGATTGCCGTGGTTCCACAACAACTGCCCACCATTGCGGCGCCGGCATGTCTCCATTCGATGCATGCGCGCGCGAAAGCTTCGGGGTTCTCGTGCCATACGGGGCCATCCTGAGTCTGGACCGGATCGCCCACGTTGGGACGCACCGTGACGGGAGTAGTCGCCGATGCAACCATCCTGGGCACCGCCGCGTTCGCGGCCGCAAGCGAACAGCAATTAACACCAACCGAGTTTGCGCCGTGTTTTTCGGCGTACAAAACGGCTGCCTCGATGTTGAGGCCATCGCCCAACAGGTCGCCTTTATCGTCAACGACAAAACTCACCAGAACAGGCATGCCGTCGGCGGCATCTCGAGCGCCGGCAAGCATGGGCTGCAAATTACGGATAGACGTCACCGTCTCGATCAGCAGACCGTCAACGCCGGCATTGAGCAAGGCGTGCGCCTGTTCGCGCGCAATGCCTCGGATTTCACGATACTCGGCAGAGTCCTCGGCAAACCACTCAATACCGATCGGGCCCATCGAGCCCAGCAGCAGCTGAGGGTGCGCCTGGCGGGCATCGTCGACGGCCCCGCGATTGACCTCCGCCACGGACGGCGCAATCTGGTCGTGTTTGAGGGCATAGCTTGATGCCTGAAAGGTGTTGGTAATGAGCACCTGCGCGCCGGCGGCGACATACAAGCGATGGATACGAGAAACGGTCTGCGGCTCTGCCAGATTCCAAAACGCCGGTGGAATGTCGGCGGCATCGTACTCACTCAACAGAACACTGCCCATGGGGCCCTGCGCCAACAAGGTCTCGCTCGACAAGCGGCGCGTAAGTTCCTCGGCACCAAAGCGGTTGTAATAACTCGTATCCATATATATCCCGCTATTCCTCGACGCTGATTCCCTGCTTTTCGAGATAGGCGAGCCAGCGGCTCATCGTGTCCTCGGATAGCGCATGCTCCATCATGCAGGCCTCGGAATCGGCTCGCTCAAATTCGACACCGAGCTCCTGAACCAAAAACGTGCGGATGAGGCGATGACGGTACCAGATAGCCGTGCCAACCTCGCGGCCGCGATCGGTCAGGATCACCTTGCCGTAGTGCGATTGCTCGACAAGCTCGGATGCCTTGAGAGCCGAAACCGCTTTATTGACCGATGCCTTGGAGACGCCAAGGCGCTGCGCGATGTCGACCGATCGAACGCCGTTGGTTTCCCCCTCTTCGCTTTCAATGCGAACCATGCACTCCAAGTAGTCTTCGTTCGCCACCGTCAGATGTAGTTCGCGCGAGCTATTTGTCGTATCCATGATCTTCCGTCCCTTCTGCATTCAATGGCTGATTCTACCCCATCCAAGCGTCGCGGTATGCCGTGGCATACCGTGCTAGAGTTCTTGTTGCACACGACGACCAAGATTGGAGCGGTCTTTATGGAAAACACCACCACGAACCCCGATGTCCTCGAGCGCTTTTTGCGCTACGTCCAGATCAACACGCAGTCCGAGGATGCAAACTGCGACCAGGTACCCTCGAGCGCCGTTCAGTTTGACCTTGCCAACGTGCTGGCTGAAGAGCTGCGCGAGCTTGGTGCGGAAGATGCCCACGTGACCGAGCACGCCTATGTCTGCGCGCATATCCCCGCAAGTGCGGGCGCTGAGGACAAGCCCGCCCTGGGCCTGATCGCCCATCTCGACACCACCGAAGTTGCACCGGGTGCCGGCGTGAAACCGCACATCGTACACTACGAAGGCGGCGACCTGGTCTGCGGCACGGTTGACGGTAAGCCCGTTGCCATGAGTACCGCCAAGCTTCCCGCCCTGAACGACCTCGCAGGTGAGGACCTGGTCTGCAGCGATGGCACCACGCTGCTGGGCGCGGACGACAAGGCAGGCGTCGCCGAGATCATGTCGCTTGTCGCGCGTATCGCTCAGGACCCTTCTCTGCCCCATCCCGCACTCGGCATTTGCTTCTGCCCTGACGAGGAGATCGGCCACGGAGCCGAGCTGTTGGATATCGATACCTTTGGCTGCAAGTACGCCTACACGGTCGACGGCGGCCCCATCGGCGAACTGGAGTGGGAATGCTTTAACGCCGCCGAGGCGACCGTCTGCTTTGAGGGCCAGTCCATCCACCCGGGCGACGCTAAGGGCCGTATGGTCAACGCAGGCAATCTGTTCTGCGACTTCAACGCGTTGCTCCCCTACGTACAGCGCCCGGAGTATACGGAAGGCTACGAGGGCTTTTATCACCTTGAGGGTGTATCTGCGACCGTCGATCACGCCACAGCGCGCTATATCGTCCGCGACCATGACGCCGCCAAGTTCCAGCAGAAACTCGACCTTATTGATGCCGCTGCCTCGATGCTCAACCAGCGTCTGGGTGAGGAGCGCGTGACGGTCGAGATTAAGCAGCAGTATCGAAATATGGCCGAGATCGTTCGTGACTATCCCGAGCTTATTGATGTTGCCAAGGAAGCCTACCTTGCCTGCGGCGTTGAGCCCCAAGTGCTGCCAATTCGTGGCGGCACCGACGGCGCCCAGCTGTCGTTCCGCGGTCTGCCCTGCCCCAACCTTTCCACCGGCGGCTATTGCTACCACGGCGTCAACGAGTTCGTCCCGGTCAGTTCGCTCGTCAAGATGACCGACGTCCTGCAGGAGCTCGTCGCCCGCTTTGCATAGGGAACTCGAACAATCTAGGTAAGCAAAACCGCCCCGTCCTCAGAACCGAGAACGGGGCGGTTTTTGGTGCAAGGGGAGTAGTCAGCACCGCAGGTTGAGCCAACGTCAGCGAGCGACGTCCAAGGCGAACAAGTTGGCATGAAAAAGGCAGGGCATTGACCTTCTGGTCATGCCCTGCCTTTTGAATGACAAATTGTCGCCTTGGGCGGCGCGCAGCGTCAAGCCGTTACGGCGTTTGGTAAAACGCCGTAACTTAGTAGTTGGCTTCGTAGCCGTTGCCGTCGCCGGTGGGCTCTTCGTAGTAGTCCGAATCGCTCGAATCGCTTGAGTCATCGGAATCGTCAGAGCTGACCGATGAGGTTGCGGTACCGTTTGCGTAGTCGTCAGACGTGTTGTTGTTCAGGTCGCCGATCGTAGAGCTGGAACCGTCGGAAAGACCCATGGTGTTGGGACCCTTGGGATCCTTGCCGGCATCGACGCGCTCCATCATTTCCTTGAGCTCGTCCTCGTAGACAAAGACGTAGCTCACACCGTCGATCATGGTGCTGTCGTCGGCATACGAGGGCAGGTTGGCCGAGTAGATACCGTCGACATCCATACCGCGCATGGCGTTGACCGTAGCCACGATATCCTGAACGCTCATATCGGTTACGAGCATATCGGACAGCGAATTAACCAGGCCAAAGATCTTCGTGGCATCGAAGTTATTGAGAATCTGGTTGGCAAGGGCGCCAAGCACCTGACGCTGGTGGCGCATGCGCGTGTAATCGCCGTCGGCATAGGTGTAGCGGCAGCGGGCATAGGTAAGGGCGGTGGCACCGTCCATATGCTGTTGGCCAGCGGTAATCTTAATATCCAGGTGCTCGGGGTCGTCAACATCATCGGTTGCGTTAATGTCGATACCGCCAACCGAATCAATCAGCGCCTGCATACCGTCGAAGCTGACCTCGGCATAGTGGGAAATCTGAACACCGCACAGCTCGTTGACCGCCTCGACCATGGCCTCGGCGCCGCCAACGGTATGGCAGGCGTTGATCTTCATGGTCTCGCCCTTGTACTCGACCTTGGTGTCGCGCGGAACGGAAATGAGCGTCGCCTGCTTTTGCGTGGGGTCGATGCGTGCCAGGATAATCGAGTCGGCACGATACGTATCCTCGCCCGGACGGCCGTCGGTGCCAAGAAGCAGCACGTAGAACGGATCCTTTGCCTCATCGGCGTCAACCAGAACCCGACGCAGATTGTCGGTAATGACATTAGAATCGCCGAGCTTGCCCATAATGGTGGCAAACCACAGGCCGGCAGCGGTAGTGGCACTCAACAGCACGCCAAGCACGACGATGAGCGCGACGTGACGAATCGTGTGGCTACGACGACGTTGGCGAGCGCGCTCGGAATAGCGAGCCACGTTATCGCGACTGTAGATCTTGGCCTGCGCACCAGTTGAGGGTCTTCGGGTGGTGGTATCTGCGAGGGGCTTTTTATTAAACATAGGCAACCTGTATTAGTAGATGACGGGATCGGGGACGGTAGCATGCTCGACATGCGCGCCGAGCGCCTGCAGCTTTTCGACAAACTGCTCGTAGCCGCGCTTGATGTGATGGATAGCCGAAACCTCGGTCGTCCCGTCGGCGATCAAGCCCGCTACGACGAGGGCCGCTCCGCCGCGCAGATCGGGCGAGGTAACCTGTGCACCCGAGAAGCCCTTGACGCCATGAATCATGGCATGATGGCTCTCGATACGAATGTCGGCACCCATGCGCACCAGCTCAGAGGCAAACATAAAGCGATTCTCGAAGATGTTTTCGGTAATAACAGAACTGCCGTCGGCAAGGGCGGAGAGCACCATAATCTGCGCCTGCATGTCGGTCGGGAAACCGGGGAACGGAAGCGTCTGGATGTCGACCGGCTTGATACGCTCGGCACGGTTCACATGGACGCCATCCTCGACGCGCTCGCAGTCGATACCCATGAGCTCCATCTTCTTGAGCACCATGCCCAAGTGAATGGGGCAAAAGCCCGTGACATCGACACCGCGATCGTCGGCCATCAACGCACCGGCAACGATAAAGGTACCGGCCTCGATGCGGTCGCCCACCACGCGATGGGTAACGGGATGGAGCTCTTCCACGCCTTCGATAGTCACGACGGGCGTACCGGCGCCAACAATCTTGGCGCCCATCTCGTTGAGCATGTTAGCGAGATCGACGATCTCGGGCTCGCGGGCGGCATTGTCGATAACCGTGGTGCCCTGTGCGCGCACAGAGGCCATGATGAGGTTCTCGGTCGCACCGACGCTGGCAAACTCGAGCGTGACGGTGGTACCGCGCAGACCTTGGGGCGCATTAGCGTTGATGTAACCGTGGGCGGTATCGAACTCAACGCCCAGGGCCTCAAGACCAAGAATGTGCATATCGATCTTGCGAGCACCCAGGTTGCAGCCGCCCGGCATGGCAATTTTGGCGCGATGGAAGCGGCCCAGCAGGGGTCCCATGACGGCGGTGGAAGCGCGCATCTTGGCAACGAGCTCGTAGGGGGCCTCCCATGAATCGACCTGAGAGGTATCAATCTCGAGCGTGTGCTCGTCGAGAACATCGATCGTAGCGCCCATGCCCTTGAGCACCTTGCCCATCACGTGGACATCGGAAATATCGGGCACGTTCTGCAGCGTCGTCTTGCCCGGCGCCAGAAGCGTTGCCGCCATGAGTTTGAGCGCGGAGTTCTTGGCGCCCGAGACGGGCACGGAGCCTCCGATGGCGTGGCCACCCTCAACGCGGATAATATCCAAGGTCTACCCTTTCAAAAAGCATGCCCGGGGTGGCTGGGCCATCCCGGGCATGATGTGTTCGCAAATGGTCGAACGCTAAATCGTTTGACTATTGGGCAAGCTTGAGCTTACACCATGCGATTTCATTATAGAGGTAGGCGCGGCGTGCATCATCCTCCGACAAATTACCCAGCTTCTCTTCAAAACCTTGAATATCAGCTTTAAGCTTGTCGGCATCGACGGTCGCCAAATCGCAAGCGCGCTCGGCGAGAACGGTCACGACATCGTCCGCAACCTGGGCATAGCCGCCGGCCACGGCAAACGTGTGGTCGACAGTGCCCATGGCCTTATCGGAAACGCGAACGTAACCGCGGTCGATCGTGCAAATCTCGCTGGAGTGAGCAGGCAGGACGCCAAACTCGCCATCCGTGGACGGAATCGACACAAACGCAGCGTCGCCCTCATAGGCGCAGCTCACGGGGCACACGATGCGGATACGCATAACCTACTTCTCCCCCATCTTGCGGGCGCGCTCGCGCACATCCTCAATCGTGGAAGCATAGCGGAAAGCCTGCTCGGGCAGGTCATCGGCCTTGCCGTCGACAATCTCGGCAAAAGAGCGGACGGTATCCTCGACGCGGACGTAGACACCGGGGTTGCCGGTGAACTTCTCGGCGACGTGGAAGGACTGCGAGAGGAACTGCTGAATCTTACGGGCACGGTTGACCGTAAGGCGCTGCTCCTCGGACAGCTCGTCCATACCCAGAATGGCGATGATGTCCTGAAGGTCGGAGTACTCCTGCAGGAGCTCCTGGACCTTGACGGCGACACGGTAGTGCTCCTCGCCAACGATCGAGGGATCGAGAGCGTCGGAGGAAGACGCAAGCGGGTCGATAGCCGGGAACAGGCCGAGCGACGAAATGCTACGCGAAAGAACCGTGGTGGCATCGAGGTGCGTAAACGTCGTGGCAGGCGCCGGGTCGGTCAGGTCGTCTGCGGGGACGTAGACAGCCTGGACGGAGGTAATGGAGCCCGTCTTGGTCGAGGTAATGCGCTCCTGGAGGTCGCCCATCTCGGTTGCCAGCGTGGGCTGGTAACCAACGGCGGACGGCATACGGCCCAGCAGTGCGGAAACCTCGGAACCCGCCTGGGAGAAGCGGAAGATGTTGTCGATGAACAGCAGAACGTCCTGGCCGCGATCGCGGAAGTACTCAGCGGTGGTAAGGCCGGCCAGACCGATGCGCAGACGCGCTCCGGGCGGCTCGTTCATCTGACCATAGACCAAGCAGGTCTTGTCGATAACGCCAGACTCGCTCATCTCGAGATAAAGGTCGGTGCCCTCGCGGGTACGCTCGCCGACGCCGGTGAACACCGAGGTGCCGCCGTGCTCCTGGGCGAGGTTGTTGATGAGCTCCTGAATCAGAACGGTCTTGCCAACGCCGGCGCCGCCGAACAGGCCGGTCTTGCCGCCACGGATGTAGGGCTCGAGCAGGTCGACGGCCTTGATGCCGGTCTCGAAGATCTCGGTCTTGGTGGTGAGCTCGTCAAAGCGGGGCGCTGCATGGTGGATGGGGTAGAACTCCTCCACCTCGGGCATGGGCTTGCCGTCGACGGGCTTGCCCATGACGTTCCAAATGCGACCGAGCGTCTTGGGACCAACGGGCATCTTCATGGGCTCACCGGTATCGGTAGCGATGAGGCCGCGCTGCAGGCCGTCGGTCGAGGACATGGCGACCGTGCGGACGACGCCGCCCGGAAGCTGGCTCTCGACCTCGAGGATCGTGCTCAGATGACCGATCGGGGTCTCGGCCTCGACCGTGAGCGCGTTGTAGATCGGGGGCACCGCGCCGTCAAACTTGACGTCGACGACAGGGCCGATGATACGCACGATGCGACCATCACCGGCAGTCGTCTTCTTGGTGGCTTCCTCGACCGCAAGCTTTACGGTGTTATTAGCCATTACTGTTCCTCCAATGCTGAGGCTCCGCCGACGATCTCGTTAATCTCGGTCGTGATCGAAGCCTGGCGCACGCGACTATACGTGCGGGTAAGGGTCGAGATGATCGCGGTGGCGTTTTCCGTCGCGGAGTGCATGGCCTTGCGGCGTGCACCCTGCTCGGCAGCCGCCGAATCGATCAGGGCCTGGTAGATGACCGTCAGGATATAAGACGGCACAAGCTTGCCGAGAACATGCTCGGGAGAGGGCACGAACTCGAACGTGGACGAGATGCGCTTAGGGGCGTCGGTCTCGTTCTTACGCGGACCGTGGGCCATAGCGATCATCTCGGGGTCGAGCGGCAACAGATGCTCGACGCGAAGCTCCTGATCCACGCGGTTCTTGGCGTGGTGGTAGACAAGCTCGACACGGTCAAGCTCACCGGCACGATACGCATCGCAGATATGAGAGGAGATCATGCGGGCCTGATTGAAATCGGGCTCAGAGGAGTTGCCCTCAAAGTGCATGACAACGTTTGCGCGGTCACGGAAATACGTGGCCGGTTTGCGCCCACACGCGATGATCTCGCACTCGATGCCGTCGTTCGCCCAAGAAGCGGCGAGCTTTTCGGCCGTGCGCTCCACCGTCGTATTGAAACCGCCGGCAAGGCCGCGGTCCGAGGCAATAACGACAATCAGGCCATGCTTGACGCTCTCATGCTTCTGCAGCATGGGATCGGTGCCCGAACAGGAAGCGTCGCCGGCGACCGTCAACATGACGTCGGTCAGCGCCTCCTTATAGGGCTCGGCCTGCTTGGAGCGATCGAGGGCACGACGGATCTTGGCCGTAGAGACCATCTCCATCGTGCGCGTGATCTGCTTGGTCGTGGTAACCGAGGAGATTCGCTTCTTAATGTCGCGAAGGTTGGCCATGGGGCTTAGTTCTCCTCTGATCCAGAAACATCCGAATGGTGCTTGGCCATGAATTGCTGTTTGAAGTCGCCGATGACGCGCAAGAGCTCAGCCTTGGTGTCATCATCGATCTTCTTGGCGCGAACCTTGTCGAGCAGCGAGCCAAAGCCATTGTCCATGTACTCGATGAGCTCGGCACGGAAGGGCAGCACGTCGGCGATCTCCAGGTCATCCAGGAAGCCCTCGTTGCCAGCGAACAGCGTAACGATCTGCTCGCCAACCTCAAACGGCTTGTAACGCGGCTGCTTGAGGAGCTCAGTCATGCGAGCACCGTGGGTAAGCTGCTTTTGCGTGGCCTCGTCGAGGTCGGAGCCGAACTGCGTAAAGCCAGCGAGCTCCTGATAGGAAGCGAGGTCCAGACGGAGGTTGCCTGCGACCTGCTTCATGGCCTTGGTCTGCGCATCGCCACCGACGCGGGACACGGAGATGCCCACGTCGACTGCCGGGCGCTGACCCTGGAAGAAGAGCTCGGACTGCAGGTAGATCTGACCATCGGTAATGGAAATGACGTTGGTCGGAATGTAGGCCGAGACGTCGCCGTCCTGGGTCTCGATGATCGGCAGTGCCGTCATGGAGCCGTAACCGTTCTTCTTGGACATCTTGACGGCACGCTCGAGCAGACGAGAGTGCAGGTAGAAGATGTCGCCAGGATAGGCCTCGCGTCCGGGCGGACGATGCAGCGTCAGCGACATCTGACGGTAGGCCACAGCCTGCTTGGACAGGTCGTCGTAGATGACGAGCACGTGGCCGCCGGGGTTGGTCTCGCTGGCGGGCTTGCCGTCCTCGCCGTTGTACATGAAGAACTCGCCGATAGCGGCACCGGCCATAGGCGCGATGTACTGCATAGGGGCGGAATCGGCAGCGGTGGCCGAAACGATGATGGTGTAGTCGAGCGCACCGTGCTGAGCGAGGGTCTCGCGGATGTTGGCAACCGTGGAGGCCTTCTGGCCGATGGCGACATAGATGCAGACCATGCCCTTGCCGCGCTGGTTGAGGATAGCGTCGATGGCGATGGCGGTCTTACCGGTCTTACGGTCGCCGATAATGAGCTCACGCTGACCGCGGCCAATAGGCACCATGGAGTCGATAGCGAGCAGACCGGTCTGAACCGGCTCACACACCGGGGTACGGTCGATGACGCCGGGGGCCTTGAACTCGATGGGGCGACGGTGCGTGGCGACGATGTCGCCCAGGCCGTCGATGGGCTGGCCGAGCGGATTGACGACGCGGCCGAGCATGGCGCGGCTCACAGGGATATCCATAATGCGGCCAGTGGTGCGGCACTCGTCGCCTTCCTTGATGGAGTCGACGGCACCAAACAGAACGGCGCCGACCTCGTCACGGTCAAGGTTCTGGGCAAGGCCGAAGACGGTCTCACCGGTATCGGAGCTCTTGAACTCCAGAAGCTCGCCTGCCATGGCGCTCTTGAGGCCGGAGACGCGCGCGATGCCGTCGCCTACCTCGTCGACCGTTGAAACCTCATGCGTATCGACCGTCGCGGAGAGGCTCGTGAGCTGCTCCTGCAGTTTCTTGGCGATATCCTGGGCATTGAGGGTTTCGGACATTAGGCTTCACCTCCGTACGAATTAGCAGAGTTTGCGAGGGTCTCCTGCGCGATGCGCAGCTGCGTCTTGACGGAAATGTCACGACGCTCGCCGCGGGCCTCGAGCACCAGGCCGCCCACGATAGACGGGTCGACCTGCTCGATAAGGAATACCTTGCGGCCGAAGTCCTGCTCGCATTTCTTAGTGATGGTTTGACGCAGCTCGTCGTCGAGCGGGATCGCCGTGGTGACGGTCACGCCCACTACATCCTCGTCTTCCTCGGCAACATACTTAAAGGCAGCTGCCACCTTGGGAAGAAGGTCGAGCTGGTCGCGCTTGGACATGGTGTCGAGCACGGCGATGATCTCGGGGCTGGCAGAAGCCAGACGCTCGATCATCTCGAGGTCCTCGAACACATGGTTCTCGGCCTTGGCGGCTTCCAAAAGGGAGCGCGCGTAGGTCTCGAGTACCTTGTCCTGATAGCGGCTAGTCGGCATTCAGGCTACCTGCTTCCTGGATGTAACGCTCGATGAGCTTCTTCTGCTCGGCATCGTCCTCGAGTGCCTCGCCCACGATCTTGGTGGCGACGGCAACGGACAGGTCGGCGATGGAGCTCGCGGCACCGGCGTAGATGGACTTGCGCTCGTCCTCGACGGTCGTATGGGCCTTGGCGATGATCTCCTCGGCCTCCTTGTGAGCAGCCTCGATGATACGGGCGCGCTCGGACTCGGCGTCCTTACGGGCCTCGAGAACAATGTCGGCAGCCTGACGACGGGCGTCGGTGACGATCGAGTCGGACTCAGCGCGCTTGGCGATAGCCTCCTGCTTGGTCTTCTCGGCCTCGTCGAGGCTCTCCTCGATCTTCTTGCCGCGCTCCTCCATGGTCTTCATGATGCCCGGCAGGGCGACCTTGGCCAGCACGATCCAGATAATCAGGAAGGCGATAAGCGCCGGGATGAACTCCGCCATCTTAGGGATGAGGATGTCCGCACCGGCAGCGCCGTCCTCGGCGAACGCGGAAACCGGCATGAGCAGCGCGGCCGCGGACGCGGAGAGTGCGATCGCGCTCTTCTGGGATGAAAGATTCATACTTGACGCTCCGTGCTATTTAACGATCAGCGCGACAACGAAGCCGATCAGAGCCAGAGCCTCGCCGAAGGCGGAGCCCATGATGAAGACGGTGAACACGCGGCCCTGGACCTCAGGCTGACGGGCCATAGCACCCGTAGCACCCAGAGCAGACAGGCCGATAGCAAGACCAGCGCCGATAACACCGAGACCGTAACCGATAACTCCCACGATTCCTCCTTTGTCGTGCGTGTCTTATTTCACGCAGGATAACCTTTTTATAACTGCCGGGCTCCATGGGTACGGGCACCGGCGGTTTAACGAATTACCTTACCTTTAAGGCGCGAACGGAAGACTACTCCTCCTCCGCGACCTCCTCTGCCTCGGAGACATACACGGCGGTAAGGACCGTGAAGACGTAAGCCTGGATGGCGCCGACCACAAGCTCGATCGCATAGATCAGGATGAGGATGGCAAGCCAGGCTAGCGAAGGCAGGGCGCCGACGGCGTGGGCCGCGGAAACCTGCTGAAGCAGCGGCTGCATGAACATGCTCGCCATGATGGCGAACGAGCCCATGACCACGTGTCCTGCGAACATGTTGCAGAACAGACGGACGGCGAGCGTGATGAGGCGCAGGAAGGTCGAGAAAAGCTCGACGACCCACACGAGCACGTTCATCGGGAAGCTCACGCCCTGCGGGGCGAGGCTCTTGATGTAGCCGATCACGCCATGAGCCTTGCATCCGTAGTAGATGAAGTACACAAAGGCGAAGATGGCGAGCGCGGCGGTGGAGCCGATTGCGCCGGTGCCGGGCTTCATTCCCGGGATCAGGCCGATCATGTTGTTGATCAGGATGAACAGGAAAAGCGAGCACAGGAACGGGAAGTGCTTCTTCCAGTTCTCACCCACGACGCCCTTGCCGATATCGTTCTCGACGTACTCGATGATGTACTCGAAACCGTTGACGAAGAAGCCCTTGGGAACCAGGGTCTGCTTCTTCTTGAACACGGCCAGGACGATCAGGAGCACGATCGTGGAGACGATCAGCCAAAACGAGTACTGCGTGATGCCGCAGCTCAGATCGCCCACGACAGGGGTGGAGCTGAACTCGCTGACCAGATGATTAATCTCATCAGGCAGCTTTTCAAAAATTTCCACGACTTACCTTTCGACCTCATGAGGATCTCGCAGCGCCTTGGCGACGCGAACCGTGCAGGCGGCCATAAAGGCCACGAAGCCGATCGCCTCGCCCAGGAGGAACATGCGAAATGCCTCTCCGAACAACACAAACACAACCAAGGTAAAGACGAGCAGGGCGATTGCCGAGACCGCCAGACTCACCATACCCTTGAGCATGTCCGCATTCTGTTTATCGTCAAGAACCGGCTTGAGCGTAAAGACAAAGGGAAGGAAGGCAATTGCGCCCGCGATGGCGCCTGCAACGATAGCGAGCAGATCGGCTATCTGAAACACTGGCGTCCTCACTTTCCTTTTTAACGCTTCACAGAACAGTTCCCGCCAAACATTGGTGACTATTGTACGAGCCAATCGCTAAAGTACAACCGAAAAAGCATCGGTTAATACGCACCTGTTCGTTTTCTTAAGACCTTCTTTATGCCGCAGGTACGGTAATACGTTTTTCTCGAACCCTGCAGGGCAAAACGTCCGTTAACAGGAGTGCGCGCGGTCGCCTTTTGTTCGTCCGCGCGCACCGTTTCTTCGTATTTGCAGCCGCGGCCATCTTAGCCCAGCGACTAGAGCGTGCCGTAGATGCGGTCGCCGGCGTCGCCCAGGCCGGGAACGATGTAGGCAGCCTCGTTGAGATGGTCGTCGATGGCGCAGGTATAGATATGCACATCAGGGTCCTTCTCAGTCAGCGACTTGAGGCCCTCGGGGGCCGCGACGATGCACAGCATGCGGATGTCCTTGACACCGCGCTCGCGCAGGTAGCTAATGGCCATCTCGGCCGAACCGCCCGTGGCGAGCATGGGGTCGACGACCAGGCAGATGCGCTGGTCGATATCCTTGGGCATCTTGCAGTAATACTCGTGCGGCTCGTGGGTGACCTCGTCGCGCTCCATGCCGATGTGGCCCACGCGAGCGGAGGGCACCAGGTCGAGGATGCCGTCGACCATGCCAAGGCCCGCACGCAGGATGGGCACGATGGCGAGTTTCTTGCCGGCGAGCTGTTTGAACGTGGCGGTAGTGATGGGGGTCTCGACCTCGACGTCTTCCATAGGCAGGTCGCGCATGGCCTCGTAGCCGTCAAAAAGTGCGAGTTCGCGCACGAGCTGACGGAACTGGTTGGTGCCGGTGTTTTTGTCGCGCAGGATCGACAGCTTGTGCTGGACGAGCGGGTGATCGACAAGCGTCACACGGGACGCATCGTAGGTGACGGTCATGGATTGATTGCCCCTTTCGTTGCGGCCGCAAAACGGCCTTGCTGACAAGGCGCGCAGCAATGTTGCCGCCGCACGCCATGCATTAGTTTAGCGGTTTGTTGTATCGAGCAGCCCATCGCAGCCCTACTGTGCGGTGCTGAGCGAGCGCCTGACTGCATCACGCCAGCCCGCAAGGTTTTGCTCGCGGCGCTCGGCGGACATGTGGGGAAGGAAGGTCCTAACGATCTGGGCATTTTGCTCCAGCTCTTCCAGGTCTTCCCAATAGCCGACGGCAAGACCCGCCAAGTACGCGGCACCGATTGCCGTGGTCTCCACCGTCTCGCATTGCAGCACGGGGATATCCAGCAGGTCGGCCTGGAATTGCATGATGAACTCGTTGCGCGAGGCACCGCCATCGACAGACAGGCGCTCAATCGAAAGCCCCACGTCCTGCTCCATGGCGCGCAGCACGTCGTAGCTCTGATATGCCATGGATTCGCAGGCGGCACGTACGATGGTCGCACGGCTCGAGGCGCCGGTCAGACCGCACACGATACCGCGAGCATGCGGGTCCCACCAGGGAGCACCCAAACCCGCAAAGGCGGGAACGAAGTAGCAGCCCTCGTTGTCGCTAATCGAAGCGGCGAGTTGTGCCGACTCGCTCACGCTCGAGATGATGCCCATGTTGTTGCGAAGCCAGTTCATCGTTGAGCCGGCGGCAAAAATAGAGCCCTCGAGCGCATAGCTGACTTTGCCGTCCGCAGCGATACCGATGGTGGAGACCAGGCCATTCTTGGATTCGACGATCTCGTCGCCGGTGTTCATGAGCATAAAGCAGCCCGTGCCATAGGTGTTTTTGGTCTGGCCGGGACGGAAACAGCAGTGGCCGAACAGCGACGCCTGTTGGTCACCCGCCACGCCCATGATGGGCGGCATGTTGGTCATGATGTCGCTCGCGACGCGGCCGTAGTCGCCCGAGCTCCAGCGAACCTCGGGCATCATGGAACGTGGGACGTCAAAGAGCGCCAGCAGGTCGTCGTCCCAATCGAGCGTATGGATATTAAAGAGTGCCGTGCGGCTGGCATTGGTGTAGTCGGTGGCAAAGACCTGGCCGCCGGTGAGGTTGTAGATGAGCCAGGTGTCGATGGTGCCAAACATGAGGTCGCCCGCCGCCGCGCTCTCGCGTGCGCCGTCGACGTTGTCGAGAATCCACTGCACCTTAGAGGCCGAGAAATACGGGTCAAGCGTAAGTCCCGTGCGGGAGCGCACCAGCTCCTCGCAACCCTGTTCAACCAACGCGTCGATCGCCGGCGCGGTACGACGGCACTGCCATACGATGGCGTTATAGATGGGCTGGCCGCTCACGCGGTCCCAGACCACCGTGGTCTCGCGCTGGTTGGAGATGCCGATGGCGGCGATGCGATCGGAATGGATGCCGCTCTTAAACTGAACCTCCATCATCACGCCGATCTGGCTGGCAAGCACCTCCGTGGGATCCTGCTCCACCCAGCCGGGGCGCGGGAAGCTGGTTTTGACGCTACGACGCGCCTGGGCAACGATGCAGCCGTATTCGTCGACAATGGCCGCGAGTACCGAGGTAGTGCCGCAGTCGAGCGCCATGATGTAGGAACCGCCAAAGTTAAACGAGGCATCTTCCATGCCCAGGCTGCCCAGATTCAACGACATCGCTTACACCCTTCTATTGCATCGGGTCGGACAGGACCCGCTCGATCTCTGATGCGGGAAGTGCGCCTTGGCGCAGGATCTGGAGCCCGCCGTGCTGGAACGACACGATGGTCGAGGCGTCGCGACACGGGGTCTCACCGGCGTCGACGGCAACATCGACCCCCTCCAGGATGCGACCCTCGACGGCGGCAAAGCTTGCCGGCGAAGGCGCGCCGTGCGTGTTGGCGCTCGTGCAGGCAAGGGGACTGCCGCAGGCGCGGATGAGCGCTTGGACCACGGGAGAGGCCGAAGCGCGCAGGGCCACGGTGTCGTCGGCAGCGCGCATAAAGGTCGGCACGCAGGGGGCTGCCTTGACCACGATAGTCAGGGCTCCCGGCCAGCATCGTCGCGCGAGTACGCGGGCATCTTCCGGGATATCCACGCCATAGCGGTCGAGTGCTTCGACGCCATCGACCAGCCAAGCGACGGTTTGCGTGAGCTCACGTTGCTTGAGAGTGAAGATACGGCGATAGCCGGTGCCGAGCGCAGGAACTGCGGCGCCATTGACGGCAGCCTGCGGATCGCGCGGCCACGATGGGAATTCGCTTGTATCTTGGGGCACGGCGTCCGAGAAGGCGTTGACTGCCACGGCGACACCGTAGACGGTCTCGGTCGGAATCAAGGCCAGGCCGCCGCGGCCGAGCACCTCGGCCGTGCGCTCGACGGCAAGCCGATGCGGCTCGCGCGTTCCCTCGTATACCCGATAGACCGTCTGCATGTGTATGCCAGCCCCTTACGCTCCGGTGCAAGTTTGTTTACTGTGGGGCATTCTCGCACGAAACATTCAACCTATTTGCCCAGAGCGCATGTTGGTTTGGTGAGCGGCTCTAGTAGTCGGTGAAAGTGAGGGGGTTAATTGAAGATTTTTAGCGCGCAAGCGTAACGGTACGATCGGGAAACTCGATGCTTGCAACCAGTTTTCCGCCGAGGCTCTCTGCGTACCTGCTCAGCGTGTCGAGCCTCATCGAACCCAACTCCCCACGCTCGAGCTCGGATACACGTTTTTGAGAAACGCCCATCGACTGGGCGACCGACGCCTGTGTTAGATCTTTTAACCTGCGAATCTGAGCAAGCTTATAGGCTTCGATACGATCGCGAGTCCTCTCCTGCTCGGCGGTAATGGAGTCGCGTGTTATCCCGCGAGATTCCATATACTCATGCAGTTCCATCTCGATCGAGCCTCCTTACGTGGCGACGGTATATTTGCTCGGCCCTTGGAATGTTGATCGCATACCAACCGTTCCATTTTGCCCTTGACGATCCCGCTCGCGACTTATCACCCGCCAATAGCAATACCGCCTGGCGCTTGGGGTCAAAGGCGAAGAGGATGCGAATCACCTGCCCACCACACGACGTCACTCTCAGCTCCTTTAAATGATGAAGCTTCGAGCCCTTTACGCGGTCAACCAGCGGACGACCAAGGCTGGGACCTTCCTTCTCGAGCACCAAAAGGTCTGCATAAATCTGCTTCAGCGTAGCTTCATCCTGCTCATCAAGCCAAGGTTCAATGTAATCAAGCACGATACGGTACCGATGCAGCTGATTTGACATACCTTTCTCCTTCTATAGTAGAAGTTTTACGGTATATTGCAAGGACAAACTTGCGCAAATGTCTATTTATTCAGCTTAAATACGCTGTTTGGGCTCGGTGACGATGGCTCGAACGATGCGGGGACGATCGGTGAGGTCGTGGACGATACGCACGTCCGAAAGGCCTGCCTGGCGACAGAGCTCGGCCGCGGCGTCGAGCGCGCCCTCGTAGAGCTCGCAGGCAAACAGGCCGCCGGCACGCAGCATGTAGGGCGCCGCGTTGAGCAGGCGGCGGAAGATATCGAGACCGTCGGCACCGCCCTCGAGCGCCAGATCGGGCTCAAAGTCCTTGACCTCATGCGGCAGCGAGCGCATGACATCGGTGGGGATGTAGGGCGGGTTGGAGACGAGTACGTCAAAGGTGCCCCACTCTTCGCGGGGAATGGAACTCACCAGGTTGGTGAGGCTGAAGGCGACCTCGTCGGACGTGAGGCCAAGCGCATCGCGGTTTTTGGTAGCAAGGTCGATGGCGCGCGGCTCGATATCGGTAGCAGTGCAGGTAACGTGCCCGCGGCGCTCCCAGGCAAGGGAGAGCGAAATGCAGCCCGTGCCGCAGCCGACCTCGAGAACGCGGGCAGTGCGGGGCTCGGCTGGGGCAGATACGTTAGCCTCGGCGGCATCTTTCGCGGGAGTCGCCTGTTGGTCGTTGTCCTCAATGGCGATGCCGTATTCGTCGAGCTCGGGCTCGGGGGTTTCCATGGCCTCTGCTTCTGCCGCTTCGGCTTCTGCTGCCTGCGCGGCGGCTTCCTCGGCCTCGCGGTCGGCCAGTTCCTCGGCATAGGCGCGGCTACCCAGTACGTCGCCGCCTAGCGCCGCCTCATCGGCAGCCGTCAGGTTAGCGGCGCGGCGCTCGGCGGTCGCCCGTTCGTCTGCCAGCGCGGCCTCGGCCTTGCGTGCCTCCTCGACCTCATCGTTCCAAGGCAGCTCAACACGCTGACGGGCGGCAGCCTCGGGGCTCAGCACCTCGGCATCCAGATAATTGAGGACTTCCTCGACGAGCATCTCGGTCTCGGGACGCGGAATGAGCACGCCGGGGGCGCACGCGACGTCAATCATGCGAAACTGCGTGCTGCCCGTGATGTATTGCAGCGGCTCGCCCTTAGCGCGGCGGACAACGGCCGCATGCATGGTCTCGAGCTGGGACGCGTTAAGCGTCTCGTCCATACGCATATATAGGTCAATACGCGCCAGGCCCGTGGCAGCGCAGAGCAGCCACTCGGCAGAAAGACGGGGGTGCTCCTCGCCGCGCTCGGCCAGGTACTCCTTGGTCCACTCGAGACAACGCTTGATGGTCCAAATCTCGTTTGCCATGGGGCCCTCCCCTCTTAAGCGCCGGGCGGCGCGCGAATGTCGGAGCAGATTGTACGCGAGGCCAGCGCTTGGCAAGGGACGATTAAAGGCAATTATCGAGAATCAGCCCAGATTTTTGTACCGGGCTTGCTCAAAGTGTACATTCGCTGACGTCTAAATTTGCATTCGTCAAGCTTTTGGCAAGGTTGACCCAAAACTGACCAATATCTAACCAAGAACTTGCCAAATCACTTGACGAACAACGCGGTAAAAATCACCCCGCGACTTCTCGGACGATTTTTCGAGCAATATTTTCAATAGCAGATGCACGCCATTGATTACTTTCAGCAGGTAGACAGCTTAAAGGTTATCAAAGCCGTTTGAATAACATCTCAAAGCAATGTGCCCAACCTAGTCATTTAAGAACGTCCCCAATGACCACCGCATCCGGAACAAGGCAACGCCGCAGGTAGAGGACGGACAGCGAGCGGGTCACATTTGAGACAAGGTGACGTGAAACGAAAGGGCGCTGACCTTCTGGTCGCGCCCTTGAAGTTGAACGTCAGATTGTCCAAATGCGGCCCGCGCAGCGTCG
>CABUXL010000028.1 GCA_902495525.1 uncultured Collinsella sp. | reverse complement strand
CTGAATAGACTGTCTGACAAAATCGAAACCCGCACCAACCAGCCCTTTTGCTACTCCCGGCGGGGTCCGCGGATAAAGTTTATCGCGAGTTCCGCACGAACAGGAGGCCACTTAATGTGGCCTCCGTCGTGAGCAGGACTGTAGAGCAGAAAACTTTATCCGCGGACCCCGCCGGGAATAGCAAAAGGGCGACCCCTGTCCGGAGTCGCCCTTGTTGAGCTGCTTATGTATAGCTTTTACTCGGCGTCGTGGTGACGGCGGGGCTTGCGGCCTCCGTTGTCGCCGGGACGACGCGGACGGTCGCTGCGCTCAGAGCGCTCGCGACGCGGACGCTCACGGCGCTGGAAGTGCTCGCCGTCGCCCTCGGAGGCACCCTCGGCACGAGCCGGGGCCTCGGGCTTGTCCAGACGATCGAGCGAAATCTTGCCACGATCGTCGACCTCGATGACGACGACCTTGACCTCGTCGCCCACGTTGAGGACGTCCTCGACCTTCTCCACGCGACCCTTGGCAACGCGGGAGATATGCAGCAGGCCGTCCTTACCGGGCAGCAGGTTGACGAAGGCGCCGAAGGGCTGGATGGAGACCACGCGACCGGTGTACTCCTCGCCCGACTCGGGAACCTTGATGATGAGCTTGATGCGCTCGACGGCCTGGTCGACGGACTCGCCGGTGCCGCCGACAAAGACGGTGCCGTCCTCCTGGATGTCGACCGAGGCGCCGGTCTCGTCCTGGATACCGCGGATGACCTTACCGCCGGAACCGATGACGTCGCGGATCTTGTCGGTCGGAACCTGGATGGAAACGATGCGCGGAGCGGTGCTGCGCGTGGTGTGGCGCGGCTCGGGGATCACATCGAGCATCTTCTGCAGGATGAAGGCGCGACCCTCCTTGGCCTGCTGCAGAGCGCGGGCCAGGATGTCGAAGGTGAGGCCGGTAGCCTTGTTGTCCATCTGCAGGGCGGTGATGCCCTCGGTGGTGCCGGTGACCTTAAAGTCCATGTCGCCCAGGAAGTCCTCGAGACCCTGGATGTCGGACAGGACCACGGTCTTGCCCTCCTCCTGGATCAGGCCCATGGCGATACCGGAGACCGGGCGCTTAATGGGCACGCCGCCGTCCATAAGGGCGAGCGTGGAGCCGCAGGTCGAAGCCATCGAAGAGGAGCCGTTGGACTCCATGACCTCGGAGACGACGCGGATGGCGTAGGGGAACTCGTTCTCGTCGGGAAGCACCGGAAGCAGAGCGCGCTCGGCCAGGTTGCCATGACCGATCTCGCGGCGCTTGGGGCTACCCATGCGGCCGGTCTCACCGGTGCAGAACGGCGGGAAGTTGTAGTGGTGCATGTAGCGCTTGCCCTCGGTAGGCTCGATGGTATCCAGACGCTGGCCCTCGTTGAGCATGCCGAGCGACAGGACGGAGAGCACCTGGGTCTGGCCACGCTGGAACAGGCCGGAGCCGTGAACGAGCGGCAGGTAGTTGTCCTTCACCATGATGGGGCGGATCTCATCGGCGGCACGGCCGTCGACGCGCTCGCCGGTCTCAACGACCATGGTGCGCATGGCCTTCTTCTCGAGCTTCTTGAGCGCCACGGGGATCTCGCGCTCCCAAGCGGCCTGCTCCTCCTCGGTGAACTCGGCGCGGATGGACTCCTTCAGAGCCTCGACCTTACCGATACGGGAGAGCTTGTCGGCGTCGCGAAGGGCGGCTGCCATCTCGTCGTAGTGGGCGAAGATGCGCTCCTGGACCTCCTCGACGGGCTGGTCGAGCGGGTACTCCTTCTTGACGATGGGGCCGTTAACCTGCTCCCACTCGGCGACGAACTCGTCCTGAGCCTGGCAGAAAGCGGCAAGGGCCTCCTGGCCAAACTTCATGGCGGCGAGCATGTCGTCCTCGGAGATCTCCTCGGCGCCGGCCTCGACCATCGAGATGAAGTCGGCGGATCCGCCCAGCTCCAGGTCCAGATCGGAGTTCTCGCGCTCCTCGTAGGTGGGGTTGACGATAAACTCGCCTGTCTCCACGTTACGGCCGATGCGCACGCAGGCAAGCGGGCCCTCGAAGGGCACGCCGCCAAGCGTCATGGCCAGGGATGCACCCATGACGTTGATGACATCGAAGGGGTTGACCTGGTCGGCGACGAGCGAGGTGGCGACGATGTGCACCTCGTTGCGGAAGCCATCCGGGAAGCTCGGGCGAATCGGGCGATCGATCATGCGGGCCGTGAGCGTGGCCTTCTCGCTGGGACGACCCTCACGCTTGAGGTAGCCACCCGGGATGCGGCCGGCTGCGTACATCTTCTCGTTGAAGTCGACGGTCAGCGGGAAGAAGTCGTAGTTCTTGCGCTCCTTGGAGACGACCACGGTGTCGAGCATCGTGGTGTCGCCCTGCTTGACCAGGCAGGCGCCGGTGGCCTGCTTGGCAAGCTCGCCCGACTCAAAGGTGTAGGTCTTGCCGTACAGCTCAAAGGTCTTGGATACGAGTGTCATTGTTCTCCTTAACCCCGCAGACCCCTTGTCTGCGGGCTTCTCATGTGACGCGGGCCCCCTGCCCCCGCCACGCTTCAGAGCGTGATTGTTCGCGCCCTTACACAAAAAGAGCGCCCCGCTGCGCAGGACGCTCTTAGCATGTACAAATCCTACTGGATGTTGTCGCGGATGCCCAGAGCCTTGATGAGCTCACGGTACTCGACGATGTCGTTCTTCTTGATGTAGGAGAGAAGACGACGACGACGGCCGACGAGCATGAGCAGGCCACGACGGGTGTGGAAGTCCTTCTGGTGGGACTTCATGTGCTCGGTCAGCTCCTTGATGCGCTCGGACAGGATGGCGACCTGAACCTTGGGGTTGCCGGTGTCGACCGGGGTGTTACCGAACTGGGCAGTCAGCTCCGCCTTGCGCTCTTTGGAAACAGTCATTGTTTCACCTTTCGTTTTGCGTCGCCCACGGGCGACTCGATTCGCCTCGGACTGGGAAGCCGCCGGTGGAGCGAACAACCAAGGTCGAGGTACCAACAGGTCGGTATGTTACCACAAGCAGCCCGCGCCTGCGCATCATCACCGACCCAACATGAATTCCATCGCGCGGAGGCGCTGATCGGTGTGCGTCGCAGCCCAAACATGCGAAAGCCCGAGCAGGAATGCCGCCGTATGCGGGTCGATTCGCTCGGCCATGAGCGCATCGAAGGTCATGGACATGAGGGCGCGCAGCCATGCGACCTCACCGGTCGACACCAGTTCGGCACCTGGAACGCTCGACGCGCACGACCCGCACATGAGACCGCCCGCCTGGGCTGAAAAATACGACAGCATGGGGTCTCCGCACAGCACACAGGCCGAAAAATCGGGACGATAGCCAACGTGCGATAGCAGCTTAAAGACATATGCCGCCACAAGTAGGTCCATATGTGCCGTGTCAAGCCCGCTGCCCACCAGGGCAAGCGCTCGCTGCGTTATGGCAAAGGTAAACGGGTCCTCGGCGTCCTCGAACGAGCACACGCGCGCGACCTCGGCGATCGCGCTTGCGGCGCAGGTCGTCTCGTAATCGGGCGCAGCGCCGAGCGGCGCCTCCATAAGCTCGGCCTGAGAAACCACGTCGAGTGACCGTCCATGTGCGAGCAGCATATCGACCGTACAGAACAGCTCGCAGCGCGCAGCCAGGCGTCCGCCGGGTTTGCGGGCGCCCTTTGCCACGGCACGAACCTGCCGTCCCCGCTCGTCAAGCATCGTCAAGATCAGGTCGGTCTCTTTGAGCTTCGTCTTGTCGAGGACGAGCACCTTGGTGCGATATGTCCGGGAGCCTGCCATGCGCGCCGCGCGTCCTTAGTCCTCGGCGTTGTAGCCAAAGCGGCGAATCTGGGCCTCGTCGTCACGCCAGCCGGCCTTGACCTTCACGTCCAGCTCCAAAAAGACCTGCGTGCCAAAGATGCGCTCAAGATCGCGACGGGCGTCGATACCGATATGCTTGATCATCTCGCCGCCCTTACCGACGATGATGCCCTTTTGGCCCTCGCGCTCGACGTAAATGGTGGCGTGCACGCGCAGCACCTTCTTGGTCTGCTCGAGCGCATCGCAGATCACGCCAACGGAGTGCGGAATCTCATCACGGGTGCGGCGCAAGACCTTCTCGCGCACAAACTCGGCAACGAGCGTCTCATCGGAAGCGTCGGTACCCATGTCCTCGGGGAACCAACGCGGACCCTCAGGCAAAAAGTGCGCAACGGTCTCGATAAATGCATCGACATTGAAGTTCTTGACCGACGACGTCACGATCTCGTCGTCATATTCCATGAGTTCGTGGGCTGCCTTAAGCTGCTCCATGACCTGTGCGGGGTCGGCCTCATCGGCCTTGGTGAGCACCAGGACCTTCTTGGAACGAGCGTTCTTGACGCGCTCGGCAACCCAGGCGTCTCCCCTGCCGATCGGTTTGGTGGCATCAATCAAAAACGCGACAACATCAACATCGTTCAGCTCGAACAACGCGCTCTTGTTGAGCTCGGATCCCAAGCCGTCCTTGGGCTTATGAATACCGGGAGTATCGACAAAGACCAGCTGGTAGCCGGGGCGGTTGACGACGGCGCGCATGCGGCGGCGGGTCGTCTGGGCCACCGGCGAGGTGATGGCGACCTTTTTGCCATAGCAGGCATTAAGCAGCGTAGACTTGCCAGCGTTGGGACGACCGACCAGGGCCACAAAGCCGCTGCGGAAACCGGGCTCAACGTCACCAAAGCCCGCGAGGTTGTCGTCCTCGTCGCACAGGGCGTCGAGTTCCTCGTCGCTCATACCCTCAAACGGGTCGAACTCCTCGACATCCTCGAGCTCCTCGGTATCCACCGCGTCCAGGGACTCGTCGTCCAAAATCTCATCGGCAGGCTGCATATTGTCGGACATGGGAATCCCTTTCTAAATAAAGCCGAGCGCGTGGGCAAATACCAGCAAGCCCACAATCGCGGCGGTGATGGAAAGAACGTATACGGAGGCGGCGGCGATGTCCTTCGCACGCTTGGCCAGCGGATGGAGCTCCTGGGTCGCCAGGTCGACGATGGCCTCCATGGCGGTATTGCAAAGCTCGCCGTGGATCACCAGGCCGCAACAGATGATAATCGTGGCCCACTCGGCAATGTCGAGCCCCACGATGCAGCCGGCAATGACGGTGCACACGCCCGCCACGAGCATGACCTTAATGTTGCGCTCGGTCTTGACGGCGGTGACGAAGCCCTCCATAGCGTAAGAAAACGACTTTAAGAAGGACGGATGGTCCTTGTTCGATCCGGGAATCATAGACGGCTCCTAGTCGTGGGCGTGGTTGGTGATGGGGCCGACGTGGACTAGCTTGGGGTCCTCGCCGCGCTCGAGCGCCAAATCGCGCAGGATGGCGTCCTCGCGGGCCTCCATGACCTCGGCCTCGTCGTCCTCGATATGGTCATAGCCCAGCAGGTGCAGCATGCCGTGTACGAGCATCAGACGGCACTCGTCAGCAGGGCTATTGCCAAAACCAGGGGCCTGACGGGAAATAACCTGCGGGGCCAAGATGATATCGCCGAGCTCGAGCGTCTCATCGGCGGGAATATCCTCGTCAAAGGCCGAATCGCACTCAAACGAGAGCACATCGGTGGTGCGGTCGATACCGCGCCACTCGTGGTTGAGCTCGTGCATCTCGTCCTCGTCGACATACGAAAGGGAAATCTCGACTTCACGCTCAACGCCCTCGGCGGCAAGCACGACCTCGCAGATGTGCTCCACCTCCTGCGCATCGAGCAGCGTATCGAGCTCGGCATCGTTGCTGATCAATACACTCAACGGGACTCCTTTCGGTCGCGCGGGCGCTGCTCGCGCACGTCATCATAAGTGTCGTATGCCTCGACGATACGTCCCACCAAGGCATGGCGCACCACGTCGGCGCGCTCGAGGTGCGAAAATGCGACATCGTCGACACGGCCCAAAATCTTCTCGACATCCGTCAAGCCACCACGACGACCCACCAGGTCACGCTGGCTCAGGTCGCCGGTAATCACGAACTTAGAGTTAAAGCCCAAGCGCGTCAGGAACATCTTCATCTGCTCGGGCGTGGTATTTTGCGCCTCGTCGAGCACCACGAAGGCATCGCTCAGCGTGCGGCCGCGCATGTAGGCAAGCGGGGCGATCTCGATCACGCCGCGCTCCATAAGCTCATCGGTGCGCTCGCGATCCATCATGTCAAAAAGGGCGTCGTAGAGCGGACGCATGTAGGGATCGATCTTTTCCTCAAGAGTACCGGGCAAAAAGCCCAGATTCTCCCCCGCCTCGACAACCGGACGCGTCAAGATCAAACGGCCCACCTCGTGACGCTTGAGCGCGGCAACGGCGAGCGCCATGGCCAGATAGGTCTTACCGGTACCGGCTGGACCCAAGCCAAAGGTGATGGTATGCGAGCGAATGGCATCCACGTAGCGCTTTTGCCCGAGCGTCTTGGGACGAATGACGCGGCCGCGATACGAAAGCAGCATGTCATCGCGAAGCGACGTAGCCTCGTGCTCACCGTCGCGCAAGACGGCCAGGCAGCGAGAGACATCGTCGGCAGACAGCGTGCGCCCGGCGGCCGCCTCGCGAAAAGCATGTTCGAAAAAACGCGCCACGAGTTCGACCTCATCCGGGTCACCGCTCACGGCGATGCTATCGCCACGGGCGACCACATGGGCGCGAACCAAGCTCTCGAGCGCACGAAGGACGCCGTCGCCGGCGCCCAAAACGCACGAGGGATCAATTCCCTCGGGAACGGTAAGTCTAATCTTCGAGGCTTCCATGAACCTCCCTGCGCGCATGGACCAAGCCGGAATCATCGACTCCGATGATAGCAACATCGAGCAGGCACGGGGCTGTAAGTCCACAGGTATCGTCAAGACGGGCATGATGGAACGAACCGAGCGTCAGGTTGTCGCCGTACTCGAGGACGGCACGCTCGACGGTGCCCACGCGACGACGAGCGTCGGCAATGGCGAGTTCCTGCGCCGCGGCTCGCATACGACGGCTGCGCTCGGCCATAACCTCGGGCGGCACCTGGTCGGGCATATCGGCAGCAAGGGTACCGGGACGCTTGCTATAGCGGAACACGTGCATACGCGAGAAACCCACACGACGGCACAGCGCCAGCGACTCCTCGAACTCCTCGTCCGTCTCACCAGGAAAACCGACGATGACATCGCACGAAAGAGACGCCTGGGGCAAGTTGGCGCGAATCATACGCACCGTGTCCTCAAAGGTCTCGGCGCTATAGGGACGGCCCATGCGATGCAGAGTCGCTGTGCAGCCGGACTGCACGGGCAGGTGCAAAAACGGGGCGATACGCTGCGGATAGCGCGCCATAACCTTAAGCAGGCGCTCAGAGATATCCATGGGCTCGACCGAGGAAATGCGCACATGCGGAATAGACGTGCGCTCCATGATGGCCTCGAGCAGCTCATCGATTTCGACATGCTCGTCGGTCGCGCTCTTGCCATCGTAGGCACCCAGGTTCACACCGGTCAGCACCACCTCGGGCACGCCGGCCTCCTGGGCCTCGCGAACTTGCTCGAGCACGGACTCGACGGGCACGGAGCGCTCGGGGCCGCGTGCCTTCCACACAATGCAATAGGTGCAGCGATGGTTGCAGCCGTCCTGGATCTTCACGCCCAGCCGCGAACGACCGAGCGCATCGACCACGTCGCCATCGCTGCAGGCGGGAACGCTATCGGACTCAACGCCCAGCACCTCGCAGACACGTTCGGCGACATCGATCTTGGACGGCTCGGCGATCACGCGATCCGAAAGCTCCAACAGCTCCTCGGGATGCAAATTGACCACGCATCCGGTCACGACCACATAGGGCTCGTTTGGATGGGCCAGCGCATGACGGACGGCCTTACGGGTCTTGGCCTCGGCCTCGCCCGTAACGGCACAAGTGTTAATGACGATCAGATCGGCATCCTGAGGCTCCACAATAGCAAAGCCCAAGCGCATAAGGTCGGCAGTGATACGGTCAGACTCAACCCGGTTGACACGGCAGCCGAGGTTGACGACGGAAATATGGGGTGCGAGCACGCGGACTCCTTAATCGAGGATATCGTCGAGGGCACTCTTGATACGGTCGGTCACCGACTTCTTACCGGAAGCGACGTCATCGCCCATCTCATCGGCAAAAGCACGGAGCAGTTCGCGTTGCTTATTGGAAAGATTGGTGGGAACGACCACGCGCAGTTGCACGATCAGGCGGCCACGCGAACCGCCACCGCCAATGCGCGGCATGCCGTAATTATTGACGCTCACGGTGTCGCCGTACTGGGCGCCGGCGGGAACCGTCACCTTAACGACCTCGTCGGGCATAATGCCCTCGACCTCGATCTCGCAGCCGAGCGCAGCCTGCGCAATCGAGATATCGCTCACCAGGTACAGGTCGTCACCGTTGCGCTTAAAGCGCTCATGGTCGGCAACGCGCACGTTGACAATCAGGTCACCCGAAGGCTCGCCGCGAAGGCCGGCCTCGCCAAAGCCGCTCACACGCAGCTGGCGACCGGTCGAAACGCCGGCGGGAATATCGATGTCAATCTTTTCGTGCGAAGGCGTGCGGCCCTGGCCGTCGCAGGTCTCGCAGGGATGGTCGATAACCGTGCCCTCGCCATGGCAATCGGGGCAAGGCGAGGAAGACTGAACCTGGCCCAGGAACGAACGCTGAACCGTCGTGACGTAGCCCGTACCGTGGCAGCGGCCGCACTGCTTTTCCTGCGCGCCCTCTGCCCTACCGGTTCCATTGCAGTCCTCGCAAGGAGCAAGGCGATCATAGCTGATCGTCTTTTTGCAGCCGAGCGCCGCCTCCTCAAGCGTCACCGAAAGCGAGATGGCCATGTCACGTCCGCGACGACGCTCACGACGGCTGCGGGCGCCACCGCCGGCACCGCCGCCAAAGAACGACGAGAACAAGTCGTCCATGCCCATGCCACCAAAGATATCGTTGATATCGACGTAGCCCGAACCACCAGGGCCGTCGGCAGTGCCGTAACGGTCGTAGTTAGCACGCTTCTGCTCATCGGAAAGAACGGAATAGGCCTCGTTGAGCTCCTTGAACTTGGCCTCGGCCTCGGGGTCGTCCGAAACATCCGGATGTACGGTACGGGCCTTCTTTAGAAACGCGCGCTTAATCGTCCGCGCGTCGGCATCCCTGTCGACGCCAAGCACCTCGTAGTAATCCCTATTTTCCGACACGACCGAATCCTTCCGACTTTCATTATTGTCACTGTGCGTCCTATACCCAAGCTGGGGCGGCCGCAAACAGAGGGTTTGATGTTATTGCATTTGGTACGGCGAAAGCATGGCCCGTTGCGAGCAGCTTGCGAACCAAACCGACACGAGCGCGAACATGAAGCCGTTGGCAAAACCGTTGGCAAACTGCATCGCACCGCGCTTCCACCACAGCAGGCTGCGATGAAGCACACCGTCCGAAAGCACCATGAACAGGCCCATGGTAAACGGAATAAAGCACATCACGGCAAAGGCCGAGAACACGCCCGAGATGGCCGAGAGTACCAAAAACGGCGCCACGATGCCCATCAGGTAAAAACCGGTACGAGCTTTGCCTTCCAAGCGCTCGGCCTCAACATGGGCGCGGCCGACCAGGTCGCCGCCCGCGGCACCGTTGGTGCCAGCATGACCCATGCCGCCAATGCGGACCTCGTCGCCATCGTGCGTGCCGGCAGGAAACTCAATCGTCTGCTCGGAGGTTACGCGAGTACGACCGCTGCCGCCGCAATCAGGGCAGGGATCGGCCACGACTTTACCGGAACCGCCGCACTCGGGGCAGACCGACTGGAACGTACCCGCACCAAACAGGAAGGACAGGTCGACGTCGATGTGGCCGCGGCCACCGCAGCTCGGGCAGGTATGGGCATGCTCAGACGAAACGGAGCCCGAGCCGCCGCAATGTCCGCACGTATCGAAACGCGTATAGCGGACGGTCTTGCGGGCACCGCCCTTGGCCTCCTTGGCGTCGAGTTTGATATCGACGACCACGTTGGCACCGTTCTCGGGATTATAGGCAGCCTGCCCACGACGCTGCTGGCCCCAGGCGCCGCCAAAGGGAAAACCGCCCTCAAAGGGATTGCCATAGCCCGGGTTGCCGGCGTAGCCGCCACCATAGGGCGAAGCCGTAGGAGCACCGGCAAAGGGATTGCCCGAACGCATGGCGTCGTAGCGCGCACGTTTTTGCTCATCCGAAAGCACGGCGTAGGCCTCGGAAACCTCTTTAAACTTTTCCTCGGCATCCGGCTCTTTGTTGACGTCCGGATGGAGTTTGCGGGCCTTTTGCTGAAAGGCCTTTTGAATATCACGCGAGGTGGCGTCCTTGGAGACGCCCAGAATCTCGTAGTAATCTTTTTCGTTCATCGTCGCCATGCGCGGCAACCTCCTGCTCACAGCAGCGTATATATTCCGGTAATTCTACCCGAGCGGCCTAAGCTAGATCCCAAAACAGCTCGAACAGAACATTTCCATCGAGCCAGCCCAGGTGTGTCGGCGCCAGACGAGCTCGAACATGGCCCGCGAGGACGTCTGCCGAAGTGAAGGGTCCCTCATGGACCTCGAGCGTCTCGGGAACCCACGTGGCAAGACCCAATTCGAGCGCGCGATCGCAGGCAGCTGCCAGCTCGCCCGTTGGGATGACGCAAGCCGCACGAACCAACAGGTCGGACGCAATACCACGCGTCATGCGACAAGCGAGCATCAGGTCTTCAGCCGCAGCCTCACGCTGCGACAGATATTCGGCCTCGAACGCCGTCGCGTCATCGTCACGTTGCACCAGACGCACACGGTACGAATCGCCTCGAGAAGACACGCCGGGGAACAAACCTGCAAGACGGTCGAAATCCTCGGCGTCGAGCATGCCCGCGGCAGAACGACCCAGGCCCAAGTAGCCCCGTCCGGTCCAGTAGGCAATGTTATGGGCACACTCATGGCCGTCGAGCGCGTAGCTCGCCACCTCATAGGGGTGATAACCGGCCGCACCCAGATGCTCACGCGCCACATCCATGCAGGCGGCCTGAAAATCCTCATCAGGCTCGAGCGACTCGTTGCGGCACGCCATGCGATAAAGGGGCGTCCCCTCCTCAAGCGTGAGCGGGTAGACCGAAACATGATGCGGAGCCGCCGCCAGCACGCCATCGAGCGTGCGCTTCCAACTCGCTGCGGTCTGCCCGGGAAGTCCGCACATAAGGTCGCACGACACGTCAAGCCCAGCGTTCTTGACCGTCGCGATGGCGGCGAGCGCCCGATCGGCATCGTGAATACGGCCGATGGCGGTAAGTTCGGTGTTATCGAGCGTTTGCACGCCCAGAGAGACGCGTGTGACACCAACCTTGGCAAGCGCAGCGGCAAGCTCGGCGGTCAGCGACTCGGGATTGGCCTCGCAGGTAAACTCAACGGGGGCGCACCACGCACGAATACGCCGCGCCAGCTCCACCAGGCGCTCCCCCGCCAGCGACGGCGTACCGCCGCCAACATAGACGGTGCGGATCTGGTCGAGGGCCCCAGCCTTGCCAAAAGCATCGAGGCGCGCGAACAACTGCTCAAAATAGACATCGAGCGCAGCGCTCAGGTCGCACGGAGCAAAACTGCGCGAGTCAAAGTCGCAGTACCGGCACTTTTGGGCACAAAACGGCACGTGCACGTACAGCGCGGTAACGGCCACCCTTAAGCCTCCAGCGGATGAGGGGGCACCGATTCGCCGGCGGCAAGGGCAGCCTCGCAGGCCACCACATCGCGCTCGATCTCATCGACCAGCGTCATAAACTCCTCGTAAGTGGAACAGCGCACCACATGGGCACGCCAAGCGGCGGCATGGGGCATGCCTTTTAAGTACCAGCTTGCGTACGTACGGGCACGCGACATGAGCGGCAGGAGCTCATGCGTCAACGTTAGGTGCTCACGCAGGGCGTCTAAGCGCTCGACGGAGCTGCGCGCCGGCACCGGCGTGCCATCGAGTGCAAGGGTGCGAGCATCGCCGAACACCCACGGATTGCCATAGATACCGCGTGCGATAAACACCGCGCTGGCACTCGAGCCTTGCAGATGCTCAGCAGCGTCCTCGGCCGAGAACACATCGCCCGAACCGATAACGGGAATCTCGACGGCGTCGGCCACCTCATCGACGACCGACCAATCGGCCTGGCCCGTGTAGAGCTGCGTGGCGCAACGACCATGCACGGCGACTGCGGCGGCACCGGCGCCTTCGAGCATCTGGGCAAACGTCGCGGCATTACGGTCCTCGGCATAAAAGCCCTTGCGGATCTTTACGGTCACGGGCACATGCGCCGCGCCCACCGCCGCCTCGACGATCTTCTCGGCCAAATCGGGCGTGCGCATAAGGGCAGAGCCCTCGCCCTTGGTGACAACCTTTCGGGCAGGACAGGCCATGTTGATATCGATGAGCGACAGGCGATCGCCCACACGCTCCTCGACGGCGGCGACGGCACTCGCAAACTGATCGGGCTTGGAGCCAAAGAGCTGCACGCAAATCTGCTGCTCCTCGTCGGCCGGCAGTACCAGACGCCACGTTTTGTTGCTGGCATAGGCAAGGCCCGCCACGCTCACCATCTCGCTGTAGGCAAGGTTGGCACCGCGGCGGCGACACATGATGCGGTAGGCGGGGTCGGTCACGCCCGCCATGGGAGCCATAAGGAACGGCTGCTCGGCATAGGCGCCCAGCAGCCGCTTGCTGTATTCGGAAAGCGCCATAGACCTACTCGTCCACCTTGAGGATCGCCATAAAGGCCTCCTGCGGGACCTCGACCGATCCGATGGCCTTCATGCGCTTCTTGCCCTCTTTCTGCTTCTCGAGCAGCTTGCGCTTACGCGAGATATCACCGCCGTAGCACTTGGCAAGCACGTCCTTGCGACGCGCCTTGACGGTGGAGCGGGCGATGATCTTGTTGCCGATAGCACCCTGGATGGGCACCTCGAACAGCTGACGCGGAATAATCTCCTTGAGCTTGTCGCATAGGCCGCGGGCAAGACCGTAGGCCTTGTCCTTGTGGACGATAAACGACAGCGCGTCCACCTCGTCGCCCGAAAGCAAGATATCGAGCTTAACGAGCTCGGAGGGACGGTACTCGTTGAACTCGTAGTCGAGCGAGGCATAGCCCTTGGTACGACTCTTGAGCTGGTCAAAGAAGTCCAAAATGAGCTCGGCGAGCGGCATATCGAAGCGCATCTCGACCGATTTGCTCGTCAGGTGGATCATATCGGTCGTGACACCACGGTGCTCGATGGCGAGCTGCATGACGGCACCCGTATACTCGGGCGGGCAGATGATCTTTGCCTTGAGGTAGGGCTCCTCGATACGCTCGATGCGCGTAGCCTCGGGCAGATCCTGCGGGCTACGGACATCAATCATCTCGCCGTCAGTCTTGTAGACGTGATAGTCCACCGAGGGGCTCGTGGCAATGAGGTCCAAGTTGAACTCGCGCTCCAGGCGTTCCTTGACGACTTCCATGTGCAGCAGGCCCAGGAAGCCCACGCGGAAGCCAAAGCCGAGCGCCACCGAGGTCTCGGGCTCCCACACCAACGACGGGTCGTTGACGTGAAGCTTATCGAGCGCGTCACGCAGGTTCTCGTAGTCCTTGTTATCGATCGGGAACAGGCCCGTATAGACCATGGGCTTAGCCTCGCGGTAGCCGGGAAGCGGCTCGGGGCAGGAATTCGACGCCCACGTGAGGGTATCGCCCACGCGCACGGCCTCGGGGTCCTTCAGGCCCGTGACCACGTAGCCCACCTCGCCGACCGTCAGCGCATCAACCGGGGTCTCGGCAGGACGCTTGACACCCACGCCGTCGACCAAAAAGTCACCCTCTGCCTGCATCATGCGCAGGGTATCGCCCTTTTTGATGGAGCCGTCAAAGACGCGCACCGTGGCGACGACGCCACGATACTCGTCGAAGTACGAATCCAGAATGAGTGCCTTGAGCGGCGCGTTCGCATCGCCCTTGGGCGGAGAGATCAAAAAGACAATGGACTCCAGCAGATCATGGATGCCCTCGCCGGTCTTGCCCGAGACACACACGGCATCATCGGCAGGAATCGCCAGGTCATCCTCGATCTCGGTCTTAACCTCATCGGGATGGGCCGAGGGCAGGTCGATCTTGTTGATGGCCGGCACAATGTCCAGATTGGCGTTCATGGCGAGCGTCGCGTTGGAGACGGTCTGCGCCTCGACGCCCTGCGTGGCGTCGACAACGAGCACCGCGCCCTCACAGGCTGCCAGCGAGCGCGAGACCTCGTAGGTAAAGTCCACGTGGCCCGGCGTATCGATCAAATTGAACTGATACGTCTCGCCATCGTCGGCGTCATAGGACACGCGAACGGCATTGGACTTGATCGTAATGCCGCGCTCGCGCTCGATATCCATGGTGTCGAGCAGCTGCGACTCCATGTCGCGCTCGTCGACGGTATGGGTGAGCTCGAGGATGCGGTCACTGATCGTGGACTTGCCATGGTCGATGTGCGCAACAATCGAGAAGTTGCGGATGTGGGAAATGTCAATTGAAGTATTCATGCGGACTATCTTACCCGAGCGGTACAAAAAATGGAGCCTGTTCCATAAAACAGGCTCCATTTATGCGCGTAATCTGTGTGGTGTGAAATTTACAACTTAGGCGTTGATGCTGTTCACGAGCTTGGCAAGACCGGACTTGCGGTTGGAAGCCTGGTTCTTGTGGATAACATGCTTGGCGGCAGCCATGTCGAGACGCTTGGTGACGGTCTTGAGGGCAGCCTGGGCCTTCTCGGCGTCGCCCTCGGCGACGGCGGACTGGACGTGCTTGGTCAGCGTCTTGAGCTCGGACTTGACAGCCTTGTTACGCATGCGAGCTGCCTCATTGGTGCGGATACGCTTCTTCTGAGACTTGATGTTTGCCACTTCTGGAGTTCCTTTCGAGTTCCTTGCAAAAAATGTATGACACCTCTGAGACACGGTGAGGTCATGCAATCGCCTACTATAGCACGCTCCCCCTCAAAGGGATAGAACGAATTTGTCAAATAGGCAGGTATCATCACGATTTTCTCAAGATGTTCGTAATCCAGAGCAAAAGCGCGGTCTGAGAATCGGCCGAGCCCTTGAGCGCGAGCTCCACATCGACGGCGCCCTCGAGCGCGGCAACGAGCTCTGCCATCGAAAAGCGACGTGCCCAAGTCAGGTGATTCTTGACCTGCCAGGACTGGAGCTTAAGTGTTGCGGCCAGTTCACGACCCTGTCCGCGCGCATCGAGCGCCTTGGCGACGATAAGCTCGCGGATGCGGCCGCACAGCAATGTGTAAGTCCACACGTAGCTCTTGGCGGGCAGTAGATTGAAGAGCTCGAGCGAGCGTCGCATGTCACGGGCCGAGACCGCATTGAGAAAGTCCCAGGGTTGAACCTCGTCCGTACGTACAATCCAGCGCTCAACGTCGGCAAGCTCAATCTGGGGCGCCTCGACCATCTGGGCAAGCTTAGCCAAGTCGTTATCGAGCATGCGAGTGTTTTCACCCGAACGCGAGACGAGCTCCTCGGCGGCCGCCGTCGAGATCGACTTGCCGTGCTGCGTCGCCATCTGCTGCACGCGGCGCGGTAGCTCCCAGCGCTTGGTGCCGGAGCAATCGATCACAGCCTTCTTGTCGATCTTGGCGATCGCCTTATACAGGCGCGTGTTCTTGGCAAGCGAGTCGGCGATGACGAGACAGACCGTCGTGGGGCTGGGACTCGCCAGATAGTCGACAAGCGGCTCCGAGACCGCCTTAGCGAGCTTTGAGCAGCCATCAAGGATTACCAAGCGAAACTCGCTGCCCATCGGAAAGGTGTTAAGCGATCCGATAATGGACTCGATATCGGGGTCCTTGGTCATGTCGCGCTCGTCGAGGTTGAACTCGACCATTCCCGACTTTTCCAGACGCGCCTTCATACGCGAGACGGCGTGATCGCGCTTGACGCCGTCGGTACCGACGATCAGATATGCCGGCAGCAGACCGGTTTCGGACATTACGCTCCCCTCCCGCAGGCCTTCGTATTCGTTCCGTGCCATTCTAGCCCAGGGGCCCACCACACGCCATCGACGTCGTCACGGTCGCTGGCATCGCATCGCAAAGCCCTTTGCGGTCGGGCTGATGGTGATATCACCGTGTTCGATGGTGCATGCGAACGCACCGCCCGCTTCCTGAACGGCATCGATGCAGGCATCCGACGGATGACCGTATCGATTCCCCTTGCCGGCGCTCGCGAGGGAAAGCTCGGGTCTCAGGACATCCAGCAACTCACCATCGACTGAAACCTTGGAGCCGTGATGCCCAAGTTTAAGGACATCGATATCCCCCACCTCCTGCACGAATTCCCGTTCTTGGTCGAGCTCGGCATCACCAGTGAGGAGCATACGCAGGCTCTTGCCTTCCTGAACATAAGAGAGTAGCAGGACAAGCGAGTCCTCATTTCCCTCGCCATCTACGGACTCGAACGGCCACATCACGCGGGCACAAAATGAGCCGATGTCGACCGTATCCCCACGGCGCACCTGCCGATACTCAACGCCAGGTCGATTCAATACCTCGGCAGGAGCATCCTCCAACGCATCCGCCGCCACGGCAATCGTTCCGACCGAAAACTGTTCGAGCACGGCAGGTAGACCACCCCAGTGATCCTCATCCCAATGCGTCACAAAGACGGCATCGATATGGTGCACGTTATTGCGAACCAACGCCGCTACCACGCGCTCATCGAGCCCGCAGTCGACGAGTGCTAATGCGTCGCCCTGGCGGATAAGAATCGCATCCGCCTGGCCCACATCGAGCACCGTCACCGAAGGCGGAGCGAATCGATCCCAGTAGACGTACGGAATCGCAGCCAAGAGCACCAGACATGAAAGCCCCACCGCCATAGGACGTGCACGGGGACGCGGCCAACAGACCAACAGAACCGCCAGCAAACACGGCACTAGGTAAATCCACATGCTATCGGGCGGCACACTCACAGATGCACCAGGCACGGCGGCAAACAGCTGCTCGAAGAACAGTGCGCAACGGGCGGCAACCATGGGCACAACGAGCGCCCAAATCCGCAACGGTTCCACGAGCGAAAAGGGAACCAGCACGATCGACACAGCGAGCAGTACGCTCACCACCGGACCGATGACTGCATTTGCCAGCGGAGCAATGAGCGAGAACGTACCGAAGGCAGGAATGGTAATGGGAAGTGTTGCCAGTTGCGAGCACAGCGTGACGGAAAGCATGCTGGCAACGCCCGATGGCACACCCAGCTCACCCAAAGCGTAGGTCGCATAGGGGCAAAAGCACAGAATGGCTAAGACGCTGGCACACGAGAGCTGAAAGCCCATCTCGAACAGCACCGTCGGCCGCAGTAGCACAAAGATGGACATGGTTACGAAGAGTGCCGATGCGCCGTGCCGGCGACGCCCCGCGCCGTTTACGACAAGCGTCGCGAACACCATGCAGCACGCGCGCACGGCCGAGGGAGACGCGCCCGTAAAGGCAGTGTAGCCCACAAGCGCCATCGCCAATATCGCCCGCTGAACACCGCGTGAGCAGCGAGTCTTTTGCAATACACCCTCGATTACAAATCCCACGATAGCCAAATGGCTGCCGGAGACGGCGATAAGATGCGCCGTTCCCGTTACCGAAAACCAGTCGCCCGCCGGCTGGGCGCGCAGTTCGGCCGAACGACCGCAGACGACACCGGCTATGAGTGCACGCGCCGGGTCGGTCGCAGGCGCGATGGACGCAAGCAGCCCATTTCGCAGCCGAAGCAGCGGTCCCGGAGAGCCCTCATCGGCCGACACAATCCGAACGGCTTGAACCTTGCGCACCTCGCCTCGGAGCACGCGCGATCGTCCATACGCATCGTTCTCAAAACGTGAAACGCGACCGATAACACGCACGTACGCCCCGACCTTGAGCTCGCGGTCGCACGATAGGCGAACCGTTGCCAAGTTCTTACCGTCCGCGCGTGCCTCGCAGGTATAGGAATACACGTCGTCGTTTATGGATGGATCGCCCTGCACGATAAACTCGAGGCCGCTTGCCGCTCGACCGTCGAGCGCCTTCGAGGCGCTGAGCGCACCCACAGCCCACCACGCCGAGACGACCGCTCCCGCCACGAGACCGACGGACGCGGCATACAACCACCGCTTCAAAGGGGCAAGCCGCGCACAAGATTGAGCCAGCACAACGAATACCGCCGCCGCAACGGGAATGGCCCATAGCAGCCCGACCGCCGGCGCCTGCTCCCTCAGCAGCGCATCAGCGGCCACGTTGAGCACCGAGGCGCAGCTCATGCACATGCCGGCACACAGGGCCATCGTCCTCGGCATCAGGGGCCGCGGAGGCATCACATGCTCGCGCTCGGTCGCACTCATACGCAGATGCAATCTTTGATTTTGGCAAGCTTCTTCTCGCCGATTCCCGACACACGCATCAGATCGTCAACCGAGGCAAAAGCACCGTTCTTTGTACGCTCATCGATAATCGACTGTGCCATGGAGGGACCGATGCCCGAGAGCGTCTGCAGCTCTGCCGCGCTTGCCGTATTGATGTTGACTAGGCCCGTTGCGCCACTCACGCCCAATGATGCGGAAGCCCCACCATCAACACCGGCTTCCGCAATGGACGCCTGCTGCTCCCCCACCGTTGGAACGTGAATCTTCTGCCCATCGACGACCTTGGATGCCCGATTGAGCCCCGTAACGTCTGCCTCGGGCGCCAGCCCGCCGGCGGCATCTATCGCCTGAGCCACCCGCGCGCCGTCCTTGACGCGATATACACCGGGCGACACAACAGCGCCATCAACATCGACATAGACTTCTGCCGCGGCAGACGCCTTAGACGAAGAGCCTTCGGATGTCTTTCCGCTCGAGGCATCGCCGGATCCCGGCTCCACCAACGAGTCTGAACCGTCAGTGCGCTCAAACGACACGCCGCCGGCACCGCCGCCAAGGTTCGCCATCGCCAAGCCGCTCGCCATCGCAATGACGACCAGTATCGCCACGACCACCGCCTTATGACCGAACAGCTTGTCCGCCAAGCGGTCCATCTTTTTGACCCGTTCGTGTTGTTCGCGCTGCGCCATAGCAAAACCTCCCAACACCATCGTGTCAGGAAAGGAACTCCGCAACAGCTACGCTCCAAAACCGGTTTTAGCGGTCAAACCAAAAACCGACCAAAACCTTGCACAAATCTGTCCATTTATTCAGGCACACGTCAGCAAATGAACACTTAGCCGCAAAATGCCCAGATAGCAAAAGACCGACGATGCAGGCGCATCGTCGGTCTATGCACAAATTTACTCGTGATCTTGGTAAATCTCACGCGGAGCAAGCTCCGAATGTTTGCATTTTAAGGTCTTGGGGGCCTTATACGTGTTGCTCTCGAAGTCGATGTACTCGGTCTGCTTGAGCAGGCGCTCGATCATCTCCTCGTGATCGAACAACTCCCAGGCCTCATGCACGGCATCGAGTTTAGCGTGCGTCTCGGGACGGCGCGGCATAAAGAGCGTGCAGCAGTCGGGAGCGGCCTCAGTCGAGATATCGAACGTACCGATCTCCTCGGCGCGCGCGATGATCTCCTGCTTGTCCGAACCGATGAGAGGGCGGAACACGGGGATCTTCACGGCCTCGTTGACGGCCATGATGTTCTCAAGCGTTTGGGAGGCAACCTGCCCAAGCGATTCGCCTGTAACGATGGCCTTGGCGCCCTCGATGTGTGCAATGCGCTCGGCAACCGAATACATAATGCGGCGATACATGATCACGCGCAGATTGCTGGGACAGGTGACCGAAATCTCACGCTGGCAGTCGCCAAACGGCACCACGTACAGGCGGCCGATCTGGACACCCGGCTCAAGCGCACGGATGATGTCCTGCACCAAATACTCGCTCGTATCGGGCGTCTGCGGACGACCAGAGAAATGTACCGGCACGCACACCGCGCCGCGACGCGCGAGCATCCAGGTCGCCACCGGAGAATCGATACCCGACGACAGCAGCGTCACGACCTTGCCGGCAGAACCCACCGGCAGACCGCCCACGCCGCGCTCGGAGCGCGCGTACACATAAACGCTACCCTGGACCACCAGTACGTACACCATCGCATCGGGGTCGTGCATTTGAACCTTTTTATCGGGGAAGGCCTCGCACAACACCTCGCCCACCTGACGATTGATATCAATCGAGGTGAGCTCATAGTCGGTATTGGAGCGCTTGGCGTGCACCTTAAACGAATCGAAGGAACCAAACTCGCGCAGCGCCTTCACGGCGGCGGCACAGTACTCCTGAGGGTCGCGATTGGTGTGATACGCCAAAGACACACGAGCAACACCGGGAACGGTGCGAATGACACGCGCCGCCTCGTCGGCCTGATGCTCGTTAAAGGTCACGAGGATATAACCGGAAATTCGAGACACGGCATTCACGGAAAAGGCGGCCAAGGCCGCCTTGATGTTATCCATGAGGATATGCTCAAAATGTGCGCGGTTCTTACCCTTCAGTCCAACCTCGTGATAGTGGACCAGGCAGACGCGAGCCGCCATTTAGGCTTCAGCAACCTTGTGGCCGAGCGCCTTCTCGTAACGGGCCTCGTCGTAAGAGATGTCGCCGTCGACAATCTCGTCCATAGCCATCGAGATGGTGTCGGCACCGGAAAGCCCGATGGTGATGTCATCGACATCCTGGACGGCAAGCACGCGGTTGTGCTGGCCACGCAGCATGCTATTGATGTCGCAGGCGCGCTTGGAGGCAAGCGAAGCGAGCAGGAAGCGGTTGTGATCGGTCTTCTCCAGAAGATCGTCAATGCAAGGCTTTACAACGGACACGGACCTCAGATCCTTTCATGCATATCGAGAACGCGAACGAGCTCATCGGTCGCGCGGTCGAGATCGTCATTTACCACGACTTCGTCGTAGCGGTCGGCAAGGGCAAGCTCATCGGCGGCGTTTGCCATACGCAGCTCAATCGTCTCGGGCGTCTCGGTACCGCGACCGACCAGGCGCTCGCGGAGTACCTCAAGCGAAGGCGGCT
>CABUXL010000027.1 GCA_902495525.1 uncultured Collinsella sp. | reverse complement strand
TCTTGACGCGAACAAGGTGAGCACGGCTTATCCGGAACTTTAACACCGTTATGAACAACGTTAATCTTCTCAAGATCACAAACGTTTTCCGAAAAGTAATCGCGCCACTCTTCCGACAGAACCACAACTCGGTCGGCGATACTAAAGGTCTTTCTTACATCACTACGGTAGGAATCTCCGCCCTCTTCAAAAGCCTTCTTAAACTCCCCATCGTGATCGTGCAGTATCACGTACTTACCTGCTTTACGGGCCATACGAGCCATAATTGACTTTCGTTTGTAGGACCCACGGGCGCTTATGTGTAAATGAATGATGTCATAAGATGGCATGATCATCGCATAGCGCACTAACGACCGGGTAAATGCGAGAGACTTACCGAGTTTTGAAGAACCGACGCCCGTCCCCAGGTACTCGAATTTATCACATGCCTCAGGAAGGCCTCCATCGAGATAACCCTGCACGACGGAAACAATTCCACCGTGCAAAGAAAGGTCGGGACCAACCATCAGAACTTTCGCGTGTATTTTATTCTTAGCTGAAGCCATCGTTATCCTTTAAGCCGCGAACCTAAGCAGCGAGCAGGTACCCCCCCCCAAATTGAATACTCAGGTTCCACGTCTTTGGTCACCACGGCCCCGGCAGCAATTACGCAGTGATCAGAGATATGGACGCCCTTGAGGATCGTCACGCCGCTGCCCATCCATACGTCGGTACCGATAACAACGTCTTGGTCGTTATCGGGGAGCTTGTCCTCATCGGTAAGTTCCATCATGGGGCGATCGAGGATGTCGGTGCGGTGATCGCCGGTGATAACAGTAAGGTTGGGTCCGCTCATGACATAGTCGCCGATGTGAATTTTCGCCCGGGTTGTGAGCAGCGTTGTTCCAGGGCCAAGGTACACGTCATGGCCCATGTAGATATTGCCCGCTCCGGCAATCTCGCTGCGGCGGCCCAGGGTCACGTTCTTGCCGCAAGCAGCAAAGGAGAGCCGTAGCGAGGGCATAAGAAGTAGCTTGTTGTAAGCACGGGGGATGCCGTCGAGGATCCTATAGGCGAGACCCATAGCTACGCTTTCCTCCACACCATCTTGTCCACAACGCCGGTGTAGCTCTGGATGATCTTGACCACCTTGGTGGACACGGTCTCGTCGGCGTAGTCGGGAACGGGGGCCTCGGGCAGCGACCCCTCCGCGTCGAGCTCGACGGCGGTGCGGACGGCCTGCAGCAGGCCGCGCTCGCTGATGCCGGCGAGCGTGAAGCAGGCCTTGTCCAGCGCCTCGGGGCGCTCGGTGGAGGTGCGGATGCACACCGCCGGGAACGGGCGGCCGACGCTCGCGAAGAAGCTGGACTCCTCGGGCAGGGTGCCGGAGTCGGAGACAACGGCGAAGGCGTTCATCTGCAGGCAGTTGTAGTCGTGGAAGCCCATGGGCTCGTGCATGCGCACGCGCGGGTCGAGCTGGAAGCCGGTGGCCTCCAGGCGCTTGCGGGAGCGCGGGTGGCAGGAGTAAAGGATCGGCATGTCGTATTTCTCGGCCAGCGCGTTGATGGCGGTGAACAGGCTCGTGAAGTTGGCCTCGGTGTCGATGTTCTCCTCGCGGTGGGCGGACAGCAGCATGTAGCGCTTGGGCTCCAGGCCGAGCTCGGAGAGGATGTCCGAGGCCTCGATCTTCTCCAGGTTGGCGCGCAGGACCTCCGCCATGGGAGAACCCGTGACGTAGGTGCGCTCCGGGGCGCAGCCGGTGTCCTTGAGGTAGCGGCGGGCGTGCTCGGAGTAGGCCAGGTTGACGTCGGAGATCACGTCGACGATGCGGCGGTTGGTCTCCTCGGGCAGGCACTCGTCCTTGCAGCGGTTGCCGGCCTCCATGTGGAAGATGGGGATGTGGAGCCTCTTGGCCGCGATGGCGGACAGGCAGCTGTTGGTGTCGCCCAGGATCAGAAGGGCGTCGGGCCGCACCTGTACCATGAGCTTGTACGAGGCCGCGATGATGTTGCCCACGGTCTCGCCCAGGTCGGCGCCAACGGCGTCCAGGTAGACGTCGGGGTCGGCGAGCGACAGGTCGCGGAAGAAGATGCCGTTGAGAGTGTAGTCGTAGTTCTGGCCGGTGTGCGCCAGCAGGCAGTCGAAGTGGCGGCGGCACTTCTTGATGACCTCGGACAGGCGGATGACCTCGGGGCGCGTGCCCACGATGACCAGGAGCTTCAGGCGGCCGTCGTCCTCGAATGCGATATCGGAATAGTCCTTGCCCATGCGGCTAGACCTCCTCGTGGTAGGTGTCGGGGTCCTCGGGGTCGAAGGGCTCGTTGGCCCACATGACCGTCACGAGGTCCTCGGTGTCGGACAGGTTGGTTATGGAGTGCGTGTAGCCGGGGATCATCTCCACGGCTCGCATGTCGGAGCCGGAGACGGTGTACTCGTCGACGGGGAACGGGTTACCCTCGGCGTCCTCCCCCACCTTCCTCAACTTGATGGAGGCGGTGCCGGAGACCACCAGGAACCTCTCCCACTTGCTCATGTGCCAGTGGTTGCCCTTGGTGATTCCGGGCTTGCTCACGTTGACGGAGACCTGGCCGCGCTCGGGCGTGCGCAGGAACTCGGTGAACGAGCCGCGGTCGTCCACGTTGGGCCTGAGGCCGTAGGCGAAGTGCCCGGGCTCGTAGTAAGACAGGAACGTGCTCCAGAGCTTCTTGGAGAAGGAGCCCTCGGCCAGGTCGGGCACCGCGAGGGTCTCGCGGCTGTCTCGGAAGCCGTCGAGCAGGCAGACGATCTCGCCCAGGGTCTTCACGTCGGTCTCCGGGACGTAACAGAACCTGTCGCCCTCGACGCGCTCCAGCCCGTCGTATCCGCAGCGGTGCTCCCCGCCGAGCAGCGCGCCCAGCATCTCGTCGACGAGGTCGTCGATATAGAGCAGCTCCAGCTCCACGCTGGGGTCGTTCACGGTGTAGGGGCGCCCGTTGGCGATGGCGTCGCAGAAGGTGGCCACGGCGGAGTTGTAGCGCGGGCGGCACCACTTGCCGTAGAGGTTGGGGAAGCGGTAGATGAGCACCGGGGCGCCGGTCCTCTCGGAGTACTCCCGGAACAGGCCCTCCCCCGCGAGCTTGGACTCGCCGTAGACCGAGCCCTCGAAGCGGCCCGACAGGCTCGCCTGCGCGGAGCTGGAGAGCATGACGGGGCAAGTGTTCCCGTGGCTCTCGAGCGTCTCGAGCAGCGTGGACGCGAACCCGAAGTTGCCCTCCATGAACTCGGACTGGTCCTTTGGGCGGTTGACGCCGGCCAGGTTGAAGACGAAGTCGGCGCGGGAGCAGTAGTCGTCAAGCTCGGCGGGCGCCGAGTCGAGGTCGTACTCCATGACCTCGAGGGGAAGGAGCGGCTGGTACTTCTCGCGGCGGTCCTTGCCGTCGCGGACGTTCTTCAGCGCGCAGCAGAGGTTCTTCCCTACGAAGCCCCTGGCGCCGGTGACGAGGACGCGCACCCTACTGCACCGCCTCGTGCTCGCGGCCCTCCAGGGCAAGCTGCACGTACTCGGCGGTCTTGATCTTGGCGATGGTGCCCTCAACGTCGAGCCTCTCGGTGTTGTGGCTCGTGTAGGACTCGTCGGCCTGGGTCTCAACCTCGCCGTCGACGACGAACTTGTCGTAGTTGAGGTCGCGCGAGTCGCAGGCCACGCGGTAGTAGCCGCCCATGTCCTCGGCGCGCAGGCGCTCCTCGCGGGTCATGAGGGTCTCGAAGAGCTTCTCGCCGTGGCGGGTGCCGATCACCTGGGTGCCCACGCGGCCGAAGACCTCCTGCACGGCCTCGGCGAGGTCGCCGATCGTGGAGGCCGGCGCCTTCTGGATGAACAGGTCGCCGGGGTTGGCGTGCTCGAAGGCGAACTGAACCAGGTCCACGGCCTCGTCCAGGTTCATGAGGAAGCGGGTCATGTTGGGGTCGGTGACCGTGAGCGGCTCGCCCTTGCGGATGCGGTCGATGAACAGCGGGATGACGCTGCCGCGCGAGCACATGACGTTGCCGTAGCGGGTGCAGCAGATGGTGGTGCGGCCGGCGCCGTTGCGGGCGTTGGCGTAGATGATGGACTCCATCATGGCCTTGGACTTGCCCATGGCGTTGATGGGGTAGGCCGCCTTGTCGGTGGACAGGCACACGACGCGGTCGACGCCCTCCTCGATCGCGGCGTGCAGGACGTTGTCCGTGCCGATGACGTTGGTGCGGACGGCCTCCATGGGGAAGAACTCGCAGGAGGGCACCTGCTTGAGGGCGGCGGCGTGGAAGATGTAGTCCACGCCGTGCATGGCGTCGCGCACGCTCTGGGCGTTGCGGACGTCGCCGATGAAGAAGCGCACCTTGGAGGCGAGCTCGGGGGACTTCTCCTGCAGGCGGTGGCGCATGTCGTCCTGCTTCTTCTCGTCGCGCGAGAAGATGCGGATCTCCGCCAGGTCGGTGTTCATGAAGTGCTTGAGCACCGTGTTGCCGAACGAGCCGGTGCCGCCCGTGATCATCAGGGTCTTGTCTTTAAAGGTGGTCGAATCGTTCATCTATTTGCCTTCCTTACGTTTGGCTTTTGTAAACTGGTAAAAGAGAAATTTCGTATTAGTTACGAGGTATCGTTTGAAAAGCCGCTTCGGCTCTTGAATAAGTCTGTATAGCCACTCGAGACTCAGGTTTTGCATCCACATCGGCGCCTCTGGCACCACGCCGGCGAGAACGTTGAACGCTCCGCCAACACCGATCATCAACGGTTGTGGCCCTCCCTTGAGCTCGTGCATAAGAACTTCTTGACGGGGCGCGCCAAGAGCAATCCATGCGAAGTCTGCATCCGAATCAGCGATACGTCGCGAAAGGTCTCGCTTCTCGCTGTCGGAGAGCGGTCGGAAAACCGAAGGCTCCATGCCAGCGATTTCCAGGCCTGGATATTCCTCTTGAAGTGAATTTTTGAGAGCGTCGAGATTCTTCTGCTCGTTACCGTAGAAGTAATGGCTCCATCCTTGCTGCAAGGAAATATTGAATATCTCTCGCATCAGATCGGGTCCAGTTACACGCCCCATAGACTCTATTGTTTTACGTCCGACGACAGATAAAGGCTTGCCGTCGGGAACGGACATGAGGGAGTCAGCTTGGCAGGCCCAATAGGAAGGGTCGTCATGGGCCATAACCGAGGTATGAGCATTGGAAACGCAAATATATTCGCCATGTAGCTCATCTATATGGCGAGTGAGAAACTCGACACACTCAGACATATTGGTTCCCGTGATCGGAACATCGATTACGGGAACGCGCTTGAGCTCAACGAATTTAGAATAGTCCTGAAGCATTAGCACGCACCCTTACCGGTGATGACCTCGATCACCGTGAGGACAACGATCTTGAGGTCGGTAAAAATGCCCCGGTTGGCGATGTACTCCAGGTCTCGGCGGACCATGCCGTCGAACCCGGTCGAATTGCGCTCCGTCACCTGCCACCAGCCGGTGATCCCGGGCTTCACGGCCAGGCGCTGCAGGTCGTACTCGGTGTACTCCGCCACCTCGTTCGGCAGCGGCGGACGCGGTCCGACGACGGACATCTGGCCCAGGAACACGTTCACGAACTGCGGGAACTCGTCGATGGAGTGCTTGCGGATGAACTTGCCGATCTTGGTGACGCGCGGGTCGTCCCTCATCTTGAACATGGCGCCGGCGATCTCGTTCTGCCCCTTGAGCTCGACGAGGCGCTTGTCGGCGTCTTTGAACATGCTGCGGAACTTCCACATGCGAAAGGTGGAAAGGCTGCCGTCGCGGTGGGTCTGGCCCACGCGGATCTGGCTGTAGAACGGGTTGCCCTCGCTCTCCAGGCGGATGGCCGCGGCCAGCATCAGGCTGGGTATGGCGATGACGGCCAGCACGCAGCCGCTGAACACGATGTCGAAGGCGCGCTTGACGGTGCGGTAGGCCAGGCGCGTGCGGTCCCAGTCCTTCACGGCCTGCATGACCTTGTAGCGCATGCTCGAGTCGCCGCCGCTCATGGCTTGGGCAACCAGCGAGGCCCCTACCGGCGCTTCTACTGAATTTTCAGTTTTGTCTGACACTATTTCCTTCAAGTCAACGTCCCCGCCCCCGGGGATCCTCCCTGTCCCGTTAAACAGTCGCCTGCAGCTAGGCGATCGCCCTTTTTAGGTTTCGCATTACGCGCTGCTCGGCTGAAAGCACGGCAAGGCCAACGCGCGTAGTTACGCGTCGGCCGCACAGGTCGAGCTCCAAATAAGCAGTGCTCTTGCGTCTGTTAATGGTTTTGATAAGGCCTTCGTGGCCCAGCAGTGGGCCGGCCGTCACTACGACCTGGTCGCCGTCCTTTAGGGCCTCACTCATGGGAACTACGCGGTCTCCCCTATGCGTAAAGCCGCCAATAAGCTGGACCTCTTCTTTTGCCAGCGGCACAAACTGACCGTCCTGGGAAAGCACCCGGGCAAAGTCGTCCATGCGCAGCAGATACTGTTGCACGGTGCGGGGTTCTGCCGTATCGCAGATAAGGTAACCGGGAAAAAGCGGCTTGGTCGTATTGACCCATTCGCCGTGTACTTTAATCTCGGTTTGATATTGGGGGTAAAAGAGCTCCTGCATGGCGCCAACCGGCACCACACGCTCAATGCGCTCGCGCATTACGTCTTCGCGACCGTTAATGACCTGGATCACATACCACACGAGCACCACCCCCTTGCTGTCTTGTGTGTGGCTCACGGGGTTTGGGTATGGCTTCGCCAGGGCGCTTGTGCGCGAAGGCGCTCCATATTCAAACCCTGAGCCCAGTTAGACAAGCACGTGGCTCTGCCCCACCATGAACGGTATGTATGCGTGCAGTGGCTAGAGACGCGGACGTGTATCGCAAAAAAGACCGCGTCCCCAGCTGACTGCGTGCGGCCCAGTCAAGCGGGAACAAAACTGGATCGCACGCAAACAGCTGCAGGACAGCTGCGATTAGTCATGAAATACCGAATCGAATGAACTTGCACATAGACAAGAACAAAATCATTCAATGCGATACGCATGACGACGCTATTGGAGCTCGTGGTCTTTCTGGCACCGCCGTTACGGCCGGATGCCGATCGACCCTGCGCTTTGCGACTTGCTGGAGCCGTGAGCACAGTTGAACCCATGTGACTTAAGTATCCTAGCACAGCAGGTGGCCCATACGTTTTGGGGTGTGTTGAGCAACATATTGTTTATTTGCCGTGGTTATGGGGGATATTGTGCCGTCTTGCACACATTGCCGCAGGTTTATGGGGGTGTGTTGGTTGGTGAGCACTGCCTGAGTTGCATTGCTGGCGGCGTGAATTGCTCAAACTATTATCTTTGGCTAACAAACTTTGTACAAAACCGGGAAGGTAATTGCGCAACTTTTTGCGGGTTGATGAGAGTGTCACTTTGGCTTGTGGAGTGGAAACGCATGAAAAAGGCCTTCGGGAAACCGAAGGCCTTTGCATTCACGATGGTGGAGACGAGGGGAATCGAACCCCTGACCTCTTGACTGCCAGTCAAGCGCTCTCCCAGCTGAGCTACGCCCCCGTGACGAGAAGATACTATAGGGGAATGTTTGCGGGGATGCAAGGACTTTTTTTGGGGTTGTTGCCCTGCCTTACGGGTTTTCCTGGGACGGGGCTGAATTGACTGATTTTGACTTCGGCAAAATCAGTCAATTAACCCACCGTCCCGACAAAACCATCTCGCGGCGGCACCTTACTTGTAGAGGTAGGCTATCGCCGTTCCTTGGTGGACTTGGATCTTGGCCGTATTCCTTACGACATTAGAGATACCCGTGTCGGCTAGTAGGCCTAGGGGGCTGTGGTCTAGCTCCCATTCTAGGCCGTGTTCGCTTATTTCTGTGTTGGGAACTATAGCGATGATGGAGAAGGTTTTGCCCTCGGCGCCCTCGATGGTCCAGGTCTCGTCCTGGTGAAGAATTCTGGCCGTCACTTCGTCTTCTTCGATCCAGACGGGGGCACCCTCGTAGCCCGCCAACAGCCCCAACACGCTCAGCGCCATATCAGGGCGGCCGCCGGTGGCGCAGGTTGCTACCACTTCGGCACCCGGCCAGCGGCGACGGACGAAATCGAGCGCCAACGCCAGATCGGTATAGTCCTTGTAAGGGTCGTGGCGCTCTACCTCAAAGGCTTCAGCGGCATCGACCAGAGCACGTCCCTCATCGCTTACGGTGTCGGCATCTCCCACATAAACGTCGCAGCTCAGGCCAGCGCCCAACAGGGCGTCCAGGCCGCGGTCTACGGCTACGATGTGGTCACACTCCCCTGCCAGGTGGCACAGCAACTCGGGGCTCGCCACCACCGGCGAGCCGCAAACTACTAATACTTTGCAAGCCACGGCCCTCGCCTAGCCCTCAAACGAAAGCACGCGGGCCAGATCCAGGTCCTCATAGCTATCGATAAAGATATCGCAGCTGGCACGCACCTCGTCGCGCTCCATACGGCCGTGCGGGTCATAGATGCCCACGCGCTTAAAGTCTGCAGTGCCAGAGCTCTTAAGTCCAAAGACGGCGTCCTCAAACACCCACGCGCGCTCAAACTTGTGCCCGTGGCACTCTTCCAGGCGACGCAGTGCCAGCTCGTACACGTCGGGGAACTGCTTGGAGCGCCCCGCCTCACCCGTGGTGGTAATAAACTCCATATAGCGATCAAGGCCAGCAGCCGCAAGGGCGGACTGCACCAGTTCGGCCGGCGTGGACGTGGCCACGCACATGGCAATGCCCGCCGCCTTCGCCTGCTCCAAAAATGTCAGGAGCCCCTCGCGCGGCGGCACCTTGGAGTACTCATCAATCAAAATCTCGCCCAGCTCGCGATACAGCTCCTCGCCATTCGCGCCAATGCCCCACGTGTCGTGATAGGCCTGGCACTCATCCTCCAGCGAAAGATGTTCAAACTGGGCAAAATCGTCGACCGTCACATCAATGCCATGACGGCGCAATAACTCGGTCTGCGCATGGCCCCAGACGGGGGAGCTATTAACCAATGTTCCGTCGCAATCGAAAATAAAAGCAACACTTGGGGCAGCGATGTGGTCCATAAACGAGCCTTTCGATGTCAAATGGTAAACAACCTGCTAAAAACGTTTTACCAAACGTAAGCCTATCAGTTTTGAAACCCTAATTGGTAAAACTGTCAAGGGTTTTACCACGGCAATTCTGCCAGTGGTATAAACATGTCGCTTACCGATTAAACGCCCCCGCAAATCCGCTTTCGTCCATAAAACTAACGCACAGGTGTTATCGTAGTTTCTGCCGAAAGTTCCACCGAGCACGCGAGGTGGAACGAATCATAGAGCTATCGCCGTCCCTTCGATTCGTGCAGCCTTGGACCTTTCGCATCTAGTCACCAAGGCAACACGCTGCCGCGTCATGATGGGATCAAACGTGAGCGATACAAAGCTAAAGCCAACGGCTAAAAAGCCCGCAACCCGCAAACCGGCTCCGCACGCACCGGAGCTCACCAAGGACGATGTCTATCTGTTTGGCATCGGTACGTGGGAGCGCAGCTGGGAAAAGATGGGCGCGCATCCCGACACGCAGAACCGTACGCGCGGCTGGCGCTTTTGCGTTTGGGCGCCTGACGTAAAAAGCGTCCAAGTCATTGGCGAATTTAACGACTGGGATGAGGAAGCCAACCCGCTGGTGCCCGTGCATACGAGCGCTATTTGGGAAGGCTTTATTCCTGGCGCCGAGCAGGGACAGCTCTATAAATATCTCATCGAGACCAACGAGGGCGAGAAGCTCTACAAGGCCGATCCGTATGCTTTTAAGGCCGAGTGCCCTCCGGGAACGGCGAGCGTGCTGTGGACCCTCGATGGCTACAAGTGGAACGACGCCGCATGGCTCAAGCGCCGCGCCAGTCACAACCACATGTCGCAGCCGCTCAACATCTACGAGGTGCATATTGGCTCGTGGAAGCGCCACGGCGACGCACCGCAGGGCGAGCCGGACGAGTACGGCAACTACCCCGGCCCCATGGACCCCTTCCCCGCGCAGCGCGGCGAGTTCTACACCTACGACGACCTGTCGGTGGAGCTCGTAGACTACGTGCGCGACATGGGCTACACGCATATCGAGGTCATGCCGCTGATGGAGCACCCCTTCGACGGCTCCTGGGGCTACCAGACGACCGGCTACTACGCCGCCACGTCGCGCTACGGCAACCCGCAGCAGCTCATGCACTTTATCGATGCGTGCCACGAGGCGGGCATCGGCGTGATCATGGACTGGGTTCCCGGCGGTTTTTGCGCCGACTCCCACGGCCTTGCTACCTTTAACGGCCACATGTTGTTTGAGCACGAGATTCACCCCAACTGGGGCACGCACAAGTTTGACTTCGCCCGCGGCGAGGTCCGGTCCTTCCTGGTCTCCAACGTGCTGTATTGGCTCGAGAACTTCCATGTGGACGGCATTCGCATGGACGGCGTGTCCAGTATGCTGTACCTCAACTTTGGCATCGACGATCCCGGCCAAAAGAAATTCAACAAGTACGGTACCGAGGAGGACCTGGACGCCAGCGCGTTTATCCGTCAGGTCAACTGCGCTGTTGAAGCGCACTACCCCGACGTGATGATGATGGCCGAGGAGTCCACCGCGTGGCCGCTCGTGACCTATCCGCCGCAGGACGGCGGCCTGGGCTTCCACTACAAGTGGGACATGGGCTGGATGAACGACACCCTGCACTACATGCAGACCGATTTTCCGTGGCGCCCCGGCAGCCACGGACTGCTCACGTTCTCCATCATGTACGCCTTTACCGAGAACTTCATTTGCCCGCTGAGCCACGACGAGGTCGTGCACGGCAAGTGCTCGCTGATCGGCCGCATGCCGGGCGACTGGTGGCGCCAGTTTGCCGGCCTGCGCACGCTGGCCTTCTACCAGATGACGCACCCCGGTGCCAAGCTCAACTTTATGGGCAACGAGATCGGCCAGTTTATTGAGTGGCGCTACTACGAGTCCATCCAGTGGTTCCTGACCGAGGAGTACGAGACCCACCGTCATCATCAGGCGTTCATCAAGGCGCTCAACCACCTGTACACCGCCGAGCCCGCCCTGTACGAGCGCGGCTACACCGACGACGGCTTTACCTGGATCGACGCGGACAACTCCAAGCAGTCCATCGTGAGCTTTGTGCGCCAGGGCGAGGACGTCGATGACGACCTGGTGATCCTGATCAACTTTGATCCGGCGAGCTACGAGAGCTTCCGCGTGGGCGTGCCGCGCGAGGGTGACTGGGAGGTCATCTTTGATTCCGACCGTCCCGAGTTCGGGGGCAGCGGATACGCCGGTGAGGAGCCCTACACCTGCTCGAGCGAACCCTATCCCTGGAACGGGCAGATGGACTCCATCGAGATTAAGGTGCCCGGCCTGGCAGGTGTGGTACTTAAGCGCCGCGGTCCCAGCAGCTACAAGCCGCCCGTGGTCGAGGAGCCCAAGAAGGCGACGCGCAAGCGCTCGTCCACGGTGAAGCCCAAAGCCGCGACTGCTAAGAAGGCTCCGGCTAAGGCGAAGGCTGCCAAGCCCGCTGCCAAGGCTTCTGCCAAGTCCACCACGGCCAAGAAGGCAGCCACCAAAAAGGCTGCTCCCAAGGCCAAGGCAACTTCTGTTAAGTCGTCTGCTAAGGACGCGTAACAAAGCCGTTACGGCTGTAATTACCCGCCCCGACAGGGCGTAGGATACAAGTCATAACCGTTCCGGGAGAAACATCCCCGGGGGAAAGGAACGTATGAATAAGATCTTCGACAACAAGCAGGAGTTTACCGAGCTCTATCGCGATGCCGTCATGAGCATCAGTGGTAAGAGCGTCGAGGCCGCCAGCGACCTCGACCGCTTTAACGCCCTGGCCAAGCTCGTGGCCGAGAAGGCACGCACCGTTGCCACCAAGAGTGACGCCCGCGCCACCGCCGAGGGCAAAAAGCGCGTGTACTACTTCTCGATCGAGTTTTTGATCGGCCGCCTGCTCGACAACTACCTGCTCAACTTTGGCGTGCGCGATATGGTCGCCGAGGCGCTCGACGACATGGGCTTTGACCTGTCCGTCATCGAGAACCAGGAGCCCGATCCGGCGCTGGGCAACGGCGGCCTGGGCCGTCTGGCCGCATGCTTCTTGGATTCCATGGCAGCCGAGGGCATTGCCGGCTACGGCAACGGCATGCGCTACCGCTACGGCCTCTTTAAGCAGGAGATCGTCAACGGCAGCCAGGTCGAGGCCACCGACGAGTGGCTCACCCATGGCTATCCCTGGGAGGTCCGTCGTCAGGACAAGGCCGTGACCATCAAGTTTGGCGGCCATGTCGAGGGCTTTGAGGAGAACGGCCGCACGTTCTACCGCACGGTGGACACGCAGGACATCCTGGCCGTCCCCTACGACATCCCCGTGGTGGGCTATGCCGGCGAGACCGTCAACAAACTGCGCGTCTGGGCTGCCGAGCCGGTCGAGGAGCACTTTGACCTTGAAGCCTTCAACCGCGGCGACTATGCCCTGGCCGATGCCGAGCGCGCCGAGGCCGAGGCCATCAGCGCTATCCTCTACCCCAACGACGCCGGCGAGCACGGCCGTCTGCTGCGTCTGAAGCAGGAGTACCTGTTTGTCTCGGCCGGCATCTACAGCCTGCTCGACACCTTTGAGAAGGAACACGGCGCTAACTGGGAGCTGCTGCCGCAGTTTGTGGCCATCCACACCAACGATACGCATCCCGCCATGTGCGGCCCCGAGCTCATGCGCATCCTCATCGACGAGAAGAAGCTCGAGTGGGACGACGCCTGGAACATCGTGACGCAGGTCGTGAGCTACACCAACCACACCATCCTGCCCGAGGCTCTGGAGAAGTGGCCCATCGGCACGTTCTCCAAGCTCCTCCCCCGCGTGTACCAGATCATCGACGAGATCAGCCGTCGTTGGCACGAGTCGTTCGACACCACGCAGGAGGGCTGGCAAGAGCGTCTGCGCCAGACCGCCATCCTGTGGGACGGCGAGATTCGCATGGCCAACCTGTCCGTGATCTGCAGCCACAGCGTCAACGGCGTGGCCAAGATCCACTCCGACATCATCAAGAACATCGTGCTCAAGGACTTCTATGCCCTGACGCCCGAGAAGTTCAACAACAAGACCAACGGCATCTCGCACCGTCGCTTCTTTGCCGAGGCCAACCCCACCTACGCCAAGCTCGTGACCGAGGCCATTGGCGACGGCTGGCTCAAGGACGCCTTTGAGCTGGAAAAGCTCAAGGAGTACCAGAACGACTCCGAGTTCCTGAAGGCCGTGGGTGCCTCCAAGCGCGCCAACAAGGAGCGCCTGGCTGCCTACGTTAAGGCCGAGACCGGTTTGGTCATCGATCCCAACACCGTCTTCGATGTTCAGGTTAAGCGCTTCCATGCCTACAAGCGCCAGCTCATGAACATCATGAAGGTGATGGACATCTACAACCGTCGCATCGCCGATCCCAACTTCCACGTGACGCCGACGACGTTCATCTTTAGCGGCAAGGCCGCCTCGAGCTACACCTTTGCCAAGGAGACCATCCGCCTCATTAACTCCGTTGCCGACGTCATCAACAACGACCCGCGCGTCAACGAGGTCATGAAGGTCTGCTTTATTCCCAACTTCCGCGTGAGCAACGCCCAGCTCATCTACCCTGCCGCCGAGATCTCGGAGCAGATCTCCACGGCCGGCAAGGAGGCCTCGGGCACGTCCAACATGAAGCTCATGATGAACGGCGCCATTACGCTGGGCACCCTCGACGGCGCCAACATCGAGATTGCCGACCTGGCTGGCCGCGAGAATGAGGCCATCTTTGGCCTGACCGCTCCCGAGGTCGAGCAGCTCTGGGCATCGAACAGCTACTTTGCGTGGGATACGCTCAACAACGATCGCGACCGTCTGGGCCGCGTGATGGACGAGCTCAAGGACAACACGTTTGCCGGCCTTTCGGGCAACTTCGAGAGCATCTACAACGAGCTCATGAACAACAATGACCCCGACCTGGTCATGGCGGACTTCCGCAGCTACGTGGATGCGTGGGAGAAGCTCACCGGCAGCTATGGCGACCAGGAGACCTGGAACCGCAAGGCCCTGCTCAACACCGCCTCGAGCGGCTGGTTCTCGAGCGACCGCACCATTCGCGAGTACCGCGACGAGATCTGGCACGCGTAAAGGCGCGCGAGCTCCCCTATGCCAGCACGGCATTACTCGACGGGCGTGACGTTGCGCCGCGCCCGTCGCTAATGGGTTTAGGAACATCGATGACAGAAGGAGAAATCGATGAGTAAGAAAGAATGCATCGCGATGCTCCTCGCAGGAGGACAGGGCAGCCGATTGGGGGCACTCACCCAAAAGATCGCTAAGCCGGCGGTTAGCTTTGGTGGCAAGTTCCGCATTATCGACTTTTCGCTCTCCAACTGCTCTAACTCGGGCATCGACACGGTGGGCGTTCTGACGCAGTATCGCCCCTACCTGCTGCATGCCTACGTGGGCTCCGGCGAGGCGTGGGATCTGGACAGCCGCGACGGTGGCGTGTCAATCCTGCCGCCGTACGAGACGCAGACCGGCGGCGCCTGGTATGCGGGCACGGCCGACGCCATTACGCAGAACCTCGACTACATCAAGGCCAACGACCCCAAGTACGTCCTGATTCTTTCGGGCGATCACCTGTATCGCATGGACTACCGCAAGATGCTCAAGACGCACATTGAGAACAACGCCGACCTCACGGTGAGCGTTATGCCCGTGCCGTGGGAGGAGGCCAGCCGCTTTGGCATCCTGACCACCGACCCCGAGGACGGCCGCATCACCAAGTTCACGGAGAAGCCCGATAAGCCCGATTCGAATCTCGCGTCCATGGGCATCTACATCTTCTCGGCCGACGTGCTGATCGAGGCACTCGAGCAGGACGCTCTGGACCAGCGCTCGAGCCACGACTTTGGCAAGGACATCATCCCCAAGCTGCTCGGCGAGGGCAAGCGCCTGTACAGCTACGAGTTCCACGGCTTTTGGAAGGACGTCGGCACCATCGCCAGCTTCCACGAGACCTCGATGGACCTGCTGGGCAACAACCCCGAGTTTGATCTGTTTGACAAGCACTTCCCCATCATGTCCAACATCACCACGCGTCCGCCGCACTACATTGGTCCGGATGGTCGCCTGGACGACTGCCTGGTCTCCAACGGCTGCAAGATCTACGGTACCGCTCGCCACTCGATCCTTTCGACCGATGTCATCATCGAGGAGCGCGCCGTGGTCGAGGACTCCGTGCTGCTGCCGGGTGCGCACGTTAAGAGCGGCGCACACATCTGCCGCGCTATTTTGGGCGAGAACTCCACGGTCGAAGAGGGCGTGAAGCTCGGCTCTGTCGATACCACCAAGGATACGGCCGTCGTTGGAAATGACGTCGTTATCGGGAAGGGGGAATGATCCGATGATCAATCGCAAGGCCATCGGTTATATCACCGCTAACTACTCTTCGACCTACGGCAGCGTGCTGCTCAAGGATCGCCCCATCGCGTCCGTTCCGTTTTTGGGCCGCTACCGCCTGATCGACTTCCCACTGTCCAACATGATGAATGCTGGCATTAAGACCGTCGGTGTCGTCATGCCGGGCAACTATCGCTCGCTGATCGACCACGTGGGCTCGGGCAAGGACTGGGGCCTGGACCGCAAGAAGGGCGGCCTGTTCATGGTGCCCGGCAACGCGTATGGCACCACCAAGGGCGGCATGCGCTTCCTGCTGCGCGACATCATCTCCAACAAGACGCTGTTCCAGCGCTCGGACAAGCCCTATGTTGTGATGATGGGCACCAACATCATCTTTAACATGGACCTCAACACCATCATCGACGCGCACGAGAACTCCGGTGCCCAGATGACCGTGGTGTACTGCAAGGCCACGCGCAATGTCGATGACGAAACCAAACTCGAGATTAACGAGAACGGCCGCCTGACGGGCGTGAGCGCCGGCGTCGTGTACGGCGACAACGCCTCTATGGACTGCTGCATCGTCAACCGCGAGACGCTGCTCGAGATCATCGACCACTACCAGGCCGCCGACTATCTGGACCTGCTCGAGGCACTCCAGGGCGACTTTGGCAACATCGACGTTTGCAGCTACGAGTACAAGGGCGAGGTCGTGGGCGTGTTTAGCGAAAAGTCGCTGTATCGCCGCAGCATGGACCTGCTCGACCAGACCGTGGCCGACCATCTCTTTGACCCCGAGCGTCCGATTCTGACCAAGGCTCACGACGTGCCGCCTTCGCGCTATGCGACCGGCAGCCACGCGTGCAACTCGATCATCTCGGCCGGTTGCATCATCAAGGGCACCGTGCGCAACTCGATTCTGTCGCGCGGCGTTGTGGTCGAGGAAGGCGCCTCGGTGACCAACTCGATCATCAACCAGAGCTGCATCATCAAGAGCGGCGCCCGCGTCGAGAATGCCATTCTGGACAAGAACAACGTGGTTCCCACCAACACCGAGCTTCGCGGCACACCCGAGAACATCCTGGTGCTGGGCAAGGCTCCGTTAACTTCCGACACCACCATCGTGCGTTAACGTTGGCACCGTAACATCGCTCGTAACAGGTAGAATAGCCGCCCGGTTAGCGCCAGGCGGCTATTCTCGAATTGCAACATGGGAGACAATATGGCAGATTCCAGCAAAAAGATGCAGATCGTGTTTGCCTCGGCCGAGTGCGCACCGTTTGTTAAGACCGGTGGCCTGGGTGACGTGGCGGGCTCGCTGCCTGCGGCGCTTGTACGCGCCGGCGCCGAGGTCATCGTGATGGTGCCCAAGTACGCCACCATCAAGGACGAGTACAAGGCGCAGATGGAGCACTTTTCCGACTTTTACGTGAGCCTGGGCTGGCGCAATGAGTACTGCGGTCTCGAGAAGCTCGAGCACGACGGCGTCACCTATATGTTTGTTGACAACGAGCGCTACTTTGCGCGCGACTATCCGTACGGCTTCTTTGACGACGGCGAGCGCTTCGCGTTCTTCTCCAAGGCCATTACCGAGAGCCTGCAGCACCTGCCCGAGGGCTTTGAGTGCGACATCCTGCACTGCAATGACTGGCAGACGGCACTGGCGCCCGTGTTCCTGCGCGAGTTCTACCAGGGCCTGCCGCTGTACGACCGTGTCAAGACCGTGTTTTCGATCCACAACGTGGCGTTCCAGGGCCAGTTTAGCGACACCGTGATGGAGGACATCCTGGGTGTGGCGCATATTCCGGCGGCTGCTACGCAGCTACGCTGCGACGCCTGCAGCATCAACTACATGCTGGGCGCGCTGCACTATGCCGATGCCATCACCACGGTGAGCCCCACCTACGCGGGCGAGATCCAGACGCCCGAGTTTGGCGAGGGCCTGGACGGCGTACTGCGCGAGCGCTCCTACGCGCTGCAGGGCATCCTCAACGGCATTGACGTGGCGGCCTTTGACCCGGCAACCGACAAGCGCATTGCCGCCAACTACACGGTTGACGACCGTTCCGGCAAGGCCGTGTGCAAGGCCAAGCTGCAGGAAGAGCTGGGGCTCGAGGTTCGCGACGACCGCCCGCTTATGGTGATGGTCACGCGCCTGACGCGCCAGAAGGGCATGGACCTGGTCATGTACGCGCTCGACCGCATCCTCGCCGGCGGCGTTCAGGTGGCCGTGCTGGGTACCGGCGACCGCGACTACGAGGACGGCCTGCGCTATTTCCAAGACAAGTACCCCGGCACCATGGCCGCGCGCATCGAGTTTGACCCGGCGCTGTCGCAGCGCATGTACGCCGCCGCCGATATGTTCCTGATGCCTTCGAAGTTTGAGCCCTGCGGCCTGTCGCAGATCATCGCCATGCGCTACGGCACGCTGCCCATCGTGCGCGAAACCGGTGGCCTTAAGGACACGGTGATCCCGTATAACGAGTTTACCGGCGAGGGCACGGGCTTCTCGTTTAGCAACTTTAACGGCGACGAGATGGGCGACGCCGTGTTCCGCGCGGCACGCCTGTTCTGGGATAACCGCGAGGCATGGAACCAGCTGGTCACGCAGGCCATGAGCCAGGACTTTAGCTGGACGCGTTCGGCCGATAAGTATCTGGACCTGTACTTCTTTATGCATCCGGAGATTGAGAGGCCGGCGGCTGTGGAGGCTGCTGCGGCTGTGGAGAAGCCGGTTGCCGCTGAGGCCGAGCCTGCGGCGCCCGTTAAGGAGTCCGCAGCCGCCGAGGAGCCCAAGGCCGAGGAGAAGCCGGCTGCCGATGCCGAAGTTAAGCCCGCAGCGAAACCTGCCGCTAAGAAGACGACCACCCGCAAGACAACGGCTAAGAAGGCCACGACCACGAAGGCCGCTGCGAGCAAGACCACCGCTGCCAAGGCAACGACCACGCGCAAGCGCACGACCGCCGCTGTTAAGAAGGCCACCGAGGCCGAGGTCGTTCCCGAGGTAAAGGCCGACGCTGCCGAGGCTAAGCCCGCGGCAAAGGCTCCGGCCAAGACCGCTGCCAAGAAGACGGCCGCGACCAAGACCACGACCGCCAAGAAGTCCACGGTCGCAAAGTCGACCAAGACCAAGGCCGCCACGACCAAGGCAGCCGCAAAGTCGGCCACCAATGCCGAGGCAACTGTCGAGGCCAAGCCGGCCGTCAAGACCACCACACGCAAGCGCACTACAACGACGGTCAAGAAGACCACGGCAAAGGCCACAACTCCCAAGGCAGAGACTAAGCCCGCTGCTGCCAAAGAGGAGCCCAAGGCCGAGGTAAAGGCTAAGCCCGAGCCCGCCAAGGAGACCCCGGTCTCCCCCGCCGCTCCGGCAGAGAAAAAGGCTCCGTCCAAGAAGACGTCCGTCCGCAAGGCCACGGCCACCCGCAAGCGCCGCTAGCCCACAGACGATCCAAAACCTAATCAAACCCTATGTAAGGGGCGCTCCAACCGGGCGCCCCTTCTCTGTAGGTAGTTGGTAAAACGATTTTCTAGGACAACCGTTCGCCGATGGTAAACGGATGTTGTTTATACAGCCTGTGTACAACAGATATACTTATATTCTGTGCGTAAAGCCCATGGCCCGCAGGCCGTGATTCTATTGAACTGGACCGTATTATGAGATTGATTCACAACAGCCGTCTGCCGCAGTTTCGTACTCCGTTTGGCGCTGTGACCACTGGAACTTCCGTTTCGCTCTCGGTGATTTTGGAGGATGCCGACCCCAACCAGGCAACGCTTACCCTGCGTACCTGGGTCGATGAAATCGGTGAGTCTCTGTACCCCATGACGCACGAGGGCGACGGCATATTTACTGCAGAGCTTGAGTGCACCGAGCCCTGTCTTATCTGGTACAGCTTTATCTGCAACATCGAGGGCCAGCCCGAGGTCCGCTTAGGCGCACCACAGGGTCGCACCGGTGGCGAGGGCGTAACTTACAACTACGCCGAGGTCCCGTCGTTCCAGATTACCGTCTACAAGCACCGCGAGAACCGTCCCACCTGGTACGAGCGCGGTATGGTCTACCAGATCTTCCCCGATCGCTACGCCCGCGACGAAAACTGGCGCGAGCGCACGCAGGCCGAAGTCGAAAAACCGCGCAACGGAATCCAGCGCCGCATGGTCGAGGCCTGGAACGAGCCGCCCGTGTACGAGCGTGCCGAAGACGGCTCCATCAAGACCTGGGACTTCTACGGCGGTTCGCTCAAGGGTATCCAAGAAGACCTACCTCGAATTGCCGAGCTGGGATTTACAGCCATCTACCTCAACCCCATCTTTGAGGCCGCGAGCAACCACCGCTACGACACGGCCGATTACACCAAGATCGACCCGATCCTGGGCACCGAGCAGGACTTTACGGAGCTGTGCGAGGCGGCCGAGAAGCTCGGCATTTCCATCATCCTGGACGGCGTATTCAACCATACGGGCGACGACTCGATCTACTTTAACCGCTACGGCAACTATCCCGGTGTCGGTGCGTGGCAGAGCGAGGACTCGCCGTGGCGCGATGCGTTTTACTTCCATGAGGACGGTTCGTATGACTGCTGGTGGGGCGTGGGCAACATGCCCGCCATCAACGAGAATTCCGAGCTGGTGCGCGAGAAGCTCCTGGGCAAGGACGGTGTGATTCGCAAATGGCTGCGAGCCGGTGCCCACGGCTGGCGACTCGATGTGGCCGATGAGCTTTCCGACGACTTCCTGGCCGAGATCAAAAAGGCCGTGCTCGCCGAGAAGCCCGACGCGCTGCTGCTCGGCGAAGTCTGGGAGGACGCCTCCAACAAGATCAGCTATGGCCATCTACGCCGCTACCTGCAGGGCTCCGAGCTGGACTCTGCCATGGACTACCCCTTCCGCGACATGGTCATCGGCTTTTTGATGGGCTACAAGAACGCCTACCAGGCTGCCGAGGATATCGAGACCCTGCGCGAGAACTACCCGCGCGAGGCCCTATCCTGCGCACTCAATCTGCTTTCGAGCCACGACCGCCCGCGCATTATATCGGTGCTCGGCGGCGGCCCCGACGAGTCGCAGCTGCCCGAGAGCGAGCGCAGCAAGTGGCGCCTGGACGAGAACTCCATGGGCTTGGCCAAGAGCCGCTTTTGGTTGGCGACGCTCATGCAGATGACCTTCCCGGGCGTGCCCTCGATCTATTATGGCGATGAGTACGGCCTGGAGGGCCTCACCGATCCGGGCAACCGCCGCACCCTGCCGACCAAGGACCAACTGCACGACTTCGACACGCTGGCTATTGTCAAGAACGCCTCCGCTGTACGCCGCGCGCTGCCATTTATGATCGACGGCGAGATCAAGGCCTTCGCGCTCAACGACGAGGTGCTGGCCTACAACCGCACGGGCAAGGATGGCGAGTCCGCGACGGTTATCATCAACCGCAGCCTGCGCAATTCGCACCGCGTGACGATTCCGGCGCTCGGCGAATGTGCGAGTGACGTGATCAGCGGCCACGAGTGCGAGATCCACAACGGTACGGTCACGCTCGACCTGTATCCGCTGGGCTCGTCGATCATCTATCACCATGCCGAGCAGCGCCTGCAGGAGCCGCTCGATCACGGCGCGGGCGTCGTGTGCCATATCACCTCGGTGCCCACCGACGACGGCAAGCCCGGCACGATCGGCGCACCCACGCGTCGCTTTATCGACCACCTGGCCGCTATGGGTATGCGCTACTGGCAGGTTCTGCCTGTCAACCCGACGGATTTCTTCCGCTCCCCTTACGCTGGGCCTTCGGCCTTTGCGGGCAATATTGACCTGCTGCCCGAAAGCCAAGAGGAGCTGGCGGCCGACTTTGAGACCTGGAAGGCTCGTGGCGGCGAGGATGCAGACCCGCTCTACACGGCGTTTAAGCATCGCAACGCCGATTGGCTCGAGAAGTACTGCGTCTACATGGCCGTCAAAAAGTACTTTGAAGGCGAATCGCGTCACGATTGGCCGGCGGATGTCGCACGCTATAACGAGCATCTGATCGATGACACGCGTTTTCACGACGAGGCAGAGCTGCAGGCGTACATGCAGTACCGCTTTGACCTGGCTTGGTGCGAGCTCATGAACTACGCGCACAAGAAGGGTATCGAGGTTATCGGCGACATTCCTATGTACGTTTCGGACGATTCGGCCGATGCATGGAGCGAGCCCGAGAACTTCTGGCTGTCCGATACCGGCAAAGCG
>CABUXL010000026.1 GCA_902495525.1 uncultured Collinsella sp. | reverse complement strand
TTGCTGCTCTACAGTCCTGCGCAAGACGGAAAGCACATTAAGTGCTTTCCTTTGCGTGCGGAACTCGCGACAAACTTAACCCGCGCCAGCCGGCCCCGGAGACCCTCCCTGCCGTCACATTATTCAACCAGTTTTGCGGGCGTGCGCCGCTGCGCGGCTAGCCCGCGTGCTCCTCGGCGGGGTTGGTCTGATGGTTCTTGTTGAAGCTCGGCCTTTGGCTCAAAGAAAAACGGGAGATGCGTTGTGCATCCCCCGTTTTTGTTGCGTTTACTCTAGGTCAATAAATTTGGTGCTCATGATCTTGCCGTCTTTGACGAGCATTCTGGCCATGGTGGGGCCTCGGGTGCCTCTGGGGTAGCTGGCGCTGCCCGGGTTGAGGACTAAGCAACGGCCCACTTGGGCTTCTTTGGTTACGTGGGTGTGGCCGTTGATGGCTACGTCTACGGATCCCACCGGAAGGTCTTCGCGGTAGTGGGCTACGGCGAATTTGAGGCCTTCGTAGGTAAAGAGTGCAAGACGGTCTACATCGGGGCCGTAGTCGCGGTAGTAATCGTTGTTGCCCAGTACGGCCCGCACGGGGGCGATGGTGCATAGGTGCTCGTAGTCTATCTCTGACGTAAGGTCGCCGGCGTGGATAATCAGATCCGCGCCCTCAAGCTCGTCCAGGAGCGCAGGCGATAAATAGCCGTGGGTGTCCGAGATGATGTCGATGCGCTTGGCGCTTGCACTGTTCATGGGGTCCCTTCCGCAAAAAACGATTCGGCAGATACATACAAAAAGGCCCCACGGCTCCGCAGACGATAGGTCTACAGGGCAGCGGGGCCAGTGCGCTAGAGACTCAGGGCCTTCTTGAGCGGCACGACGCGGCGGCGCGAAACCGGCACGCGTTCGTCGACGCCCGTAATGCCCAGCTGGATGGCGCCCGAGGGCACCGTCTCGACGTCCGTAACGCACGCCAAGTTGACGATATAGCGGCGGTGAACACGGAAGAAGCCAAAGTCGCAGAGCTTGGCCTCAAACTGCGCCAGCGAGGTCGTCGACAAAAAGCGATCATCGACGGTATAGATGCAGGAGTAATCGTCCTTGGCCATGATAAAGCGAATGTCGTCCACGGGAATGAGCACCTTGCGGCCGCCCTTTTCCACCGGGATACGCTCGATGGTCACCTTGCTGTCCGTAACCGGCTTGGTGCGTTGCATGACCTTCTCGATCGCGCGATCCAAGCGAGCTTCCTCGACCGGCTTCATCAGATAATCGACGGCATCCACGTCGAATGCCTCGACCGCATGGTCACTATACGCAGTCACAAACACGATCGCCGGCGGATTTTTGAGCTTATGCAGCGCCTCGGCAAGTTGCAGGCCCGAGGCACCGGGCATCGAGATATCGAGAAACACGACATCCACGCGACTTTCCATAAGCATCTCGATGGCGGAGCGGACGCTCGACGCCTCCGTGATCGTGCCGATCTTGCCCGTTTGCTCGAGCAGGAAGCGAAGCTCCGAGCGAGCCGGCGCCTCATCATCCACAATCATCGCACGCAGCATAGGGATAAAACCTTTCGTCAACTAACTACGCCGGGCATCCGTCGCATGACGTTGAGCCCGTAGCCTTTTATTTTACTCTTGAATGTCAAAGATGCTCTCTGACAAATCAAGATGAAGGAGCACTTTGGTGCCCTTGCCCGGCGCCGATTCGACACGCGTATAGGAGTGCGGCCCATAAAAGCGATGGATGCGCTCCGAAATATTGTGCATGGCCACACCGGCGCCGCCACCCTGGGGAGAGCTGGCGTCGGGACGGGCAGAACGCTCGTCAAACAGTCTGGCGGCGGTACCCTCATCCATGCCCACGCCATTATCGGCCACGGCAATCAAGATTGCATCCTCGCCGTCTTGGTGAACGGTCACGTCGATCCTCAGGGCGTCGTCATCGCCCATACCATGACGTACGGCGTTCTCGACAATCGGCTGGATCACGAACGCCGGCACCAGCGTATCTTCCACGTCCTCGGACACATCGAACGTCGCAAGCACGCGGTCCTCGCCAAAGCGGGCCTTCTCAAAGGTAAGGTAGCGCTTGGTCTGTGCGACCTCGCGCGAGACCGGAATAAGCGATCCCGAGTTGTCGAGTGTGGCACGATAGAACGATGAGAACTCACGAAGCAGTTCGCGGGCCCGCAGCGGGTCGGTGCGCGTAAACGATGCAATGGTGTTCAGCGTGTTGAACAGGAAGTGCGGGTTAATCTGCGCCTGCAGCGCACGCACCTCGGCGCGCGCCGTGAGTTCCTTTTGCACCTCGAGCTCGTGGATGGCGAGCTGCGTGGACAAGATCTCGGCAAAGCCCGAGGCAAGCGCGTACTGGGTACGGTCGACGGCGCGCGGGGTCTTGTAGTAGAACTTGAGCGTGCCGACGGTACGATCGCCCACCTTGATGGGGGCGATAATGCCGGCGGGGACTTGGTTGTGCGAGCCGTCCGAGCCCACGACATCCACCATACGGTTGAACGACTGCACGATGCCATGTTCGATAACGTAGCGCGTGGCAAGCGTGTGGATGGGAGAATCTGGCAGTAGTTTTTCCTCAAACTCTCCCGCGCAGGCAAGCACGTTGCCCTCGTCGGTGATGGCCACCGTCATGGCGCGCGTCTCGGGCAAAATGCGCCGGCACACCAAACGCGCCGACTCCTGCGTCAGACCGCCCTTAATGTCCTCGAGCATGGCCGAGGCCACCGAGAGCGTCTCCTCGGTGTACTGGGAACGCACCGAATCGGGATTGAGCGTCAAAAAGATAAAGATGCACAGAAAGATACACAGCAGCGCGCAGGCAATCACCGTGGCGATCGGCTCGATACCGGTCACCAAGGCAAAAATAAAGTACACCAGCACGCAAATGGCGCAGGCAACAGCAATGATGCGAAAGATTGATATTGAACTATCGCGCTGGGCGCGGCGGTCGATCATTCGGCCCCCTCCAGGATACTGATCAGTTGTGCGTCACGCCAAAGCCCGTCCATGATCTTGGGCCAAAAGCTCTGGAAACGCAGGTAGCTTGCAGCGTTTTGGCGCGCATAGGCCTTTGCCTCGCCGATACCATGGCGCCAAATGCGCAGGTAGCCCTCATGCTCGCGGGTAAACACGCTGCGGACCATAGCGGTCTTGCGCACGCGGTCGTCGAGCTCGCGCGAAATCCACGGGCCCGGGTAGGGCATGAGCGATGCCGCCGTAACGGGAATGAGCTCCTTTTGATGCGCGGCGAATGTCAACTTGGCCCGTTCGTAGTACCAACGGTATACATCCTGCATAAAGCGCGGTGAGCGCTTTTCGGACTCCGGAGGCAGATGGCGCACGGTCCACTCGTTATCGAACCACACGTCGTAGCCAAACATGCGCATGTTAAAGAGGTAATCCAAGTCCTCGCCGCGGGTGATAAACGGGTCAAAGGCCACACGCGTAAAGGCGCGGGCGTGCAGGGCCATCAGACCGCCGCACACGTAGTTGGAGCGCGAGATGCGGGTGCCCGAGAGCGCCTTTTTCATCCAACGGTTGAACTCGATGCGCTTGGTCCACCAACGATGGCAGATGCCCGCCTTGTCCGTGGGAGCCAGCGGCGAGCCGTCGCGATCGTAGAAATAGCCGCTCTTGACCAAGATCGGCAAGCCCTGACGCGTCTGCTGCCCCAACGCATAGGTCGCGCGCTTCATAAAGTCGGCGTCGATGACAGTCTCATCGTCATCCAAGAAGATAACCGCGTCATGCCCCAGCACAGCGGCACAGGCTAGCCCCATGTTGCGGATGGCACCGTAGCCTCGCAGGCTCACGCACTCGCCCGAACCCTTGGGCGCGATCTGAGCAACCCGGTCTGCGATGCGCGAGGCCTGGGTGTTGGTGACAACGGTGACCTTGAGCGTGGGATGCGCGTCGACAATCTCGTGCACGCGCAGCGACACATCGGCTGTGGCAGAAACGGGACAGACCACCAAAAGGATGATGCGTGGGATGTCACGCACCTGCTCAAGCGAGGCCAGGCAGCGGTCGAGTTCGGGATTGTCGGCGTTGAGTCGCGTCGAATGGTCATAAGTGCCAGGGGCGTTTGCGCAAGCGTCATCGCCCGCCCAATACGTTGGAATCACGACTGTGGCGTTCATGCCTTACCCTCCCTGCAACACAAAAACGGGACGCCGCCAAACACAGGCGACGCCCCGCGACCTAGCTGATTCCATCATACCCACTTGGGCAAATCATTGCTCGCAAGTCGCAATGTTTATTGCGGATAACCCCAAAAGAGTACCGTGGACAGGCACAATAGCCGCTCGCTCCTATGCGGCATGCCCTGCCGCCCGAGTCATGCGGGACAGGCGGACCAGCAGCATAAAGCCAACGACCAGCAGCACACCAATGGAAAGGACGCCCAGCGACGGGTTGCCGGTCAGCGAGGTGACGACCGACACCAGGAAGGTGCCCATGACGCTTGCATAACGACCAAAGATGTCAAAGAAGCCGTAGTACTCGTTGGATTTTTCCTTAGGGATAATGCGGCCAAAGTAGCTACGGCTGAGCGCCTGCACGCCGCCCTGGAACAGGCCGACCATAATGGCAAGCACCCAGAATTCGAAGGCGGTCTTTAGGAAGAACGCGGCAAACAGCACAATACCCATGTAGGCGGCGACGGCCACCAGGATCATGTTGAGCGTGCCCACGCGTCCGGCGAGCTTGCCGTAGATGATGGCAGACGGAAAAGCAACAAACTGCGTAACGAGCAGCGCCAGCACCAACTGCGTCGAATCGATGCCCAAAGCCGAGCCGTAGCTGGTTGCCATGGAAATGACCGTGTGCACACCGTCGATATAGAAGAAGAACGCGATCATGTAGACCAGCACGGTCTTGTTGTGGGCGATCTCGCGCATGGTGTGTCCGACCTCGGAGAACACACCGCCCACGATGTGGCCGATGGTGTCCTCGGGACCGCGCTCGCGACCGTACTTTTGCTTATAGGTGCGAATGAGCGGCAGGGTAAAGACGAGCCACCAGGCACCAGTGATGATAAACGACAGACGCGTTGCCAGCATGGTAGGGACGCGAAGAGCGGGGCCACCCATGATGAACGCCAGGCAGATGACGAACGGCACGGTGGAACCGATGTAGCCCCAGGCATAGCCCGAGCTGGACACGGCGTCCATGCGCTCGTCGGTGGTAATGTCGGGCAGCATGGCGTCGTAGAACGTCATAGAAGAGTTAAGGCCGATGGTGCACAGCACGTACACGGTCAAAAATGCCATGGCGGACATTGGAATAGCCTGCGCCAAGCAAAGCACCAGGCCCGTGAGGAAGAAGCCCAAGAAGAACTTGATCTTGTTGCCGGCGTAGTCGGCAAGCGCGCCCAGAATGGGCATGAGCATGGCGATGACCAGCGAGGCGATCGTCTGCGCATTGCCCCAGGCGACCACCAGGTCGGCCGAAGAAGCGCCGGTATTGATGGCGTTAAAGTAAATGGGCACCACCGAGGTATTGAGCAGCACGAGGGCCGAATTGCCCACATCATACATAACCCAGTTACGCTCGAGCTTGGTGTATTTCATGGACAGGGACCCTTCGTATTCGCCCGATATGCAGTTAGTTCATCGTACCCCAATTGCCCAGAACCGCCGGTAAGGATTCGGCAAAGGGGCACGCACGGGCCCTATTCCTCGCGGTCGAACTCCTCATCGGCATTGAGCACGCGACCGCTGTAGTTGACGTGACTGGTCACGGCATCCATGTCACCGGTCTCGATAAAACGTGCGACCGTGTACTCGTAATCGACCAGCGCGCGATCAAAGACCTCGGGGAAACTCTCGTTCGAGACCTCGTCGGTAAAGGGATTCTTCCATGTCAGATGGCCCAGGTTACCGGTGCGCTCGGGCAGCTCCGTCGTCACGCGATGGGCAAGGCCGTCGAGCAGCGAGTAGTCGTGCACCAAGCCCTCAACCAGCGAGATCGCGCGCGTCTTTGCGGAGCCGGCCGGCTCAATCGCGCGGTAAAGTCGCTGCATATTGGCAACGGCAGCACCGTACTCCCCCGCCGGAATGTCAATGCCGTACACGCGTCCGGCAACATAGCTCATCAGCACGCCGGCCACGCGATTGATGCGATCGGTGGTGACGATCTCGCCCGCCGGCGGGTAATCGTCGACCGTAGCGCCATCGCGTTTAAGCTGCAGCATCAGTACATCCAGGTCGCTCTCGATCACGGCATGGACCTGGCTGCTCGAATCCTCAAGCTCTGAATCGGACTCCACGATGCCAAACTGCTGCTCATAGACAAAAGGATGGGCGTTGCGGTCGAGCACGTAATGAGACAGCAGGCCCAGCGCAAAGGCGCGACCCAGGCTGGCATCGCGCGGCAACAGATGCGACACGCCGTCGCGCAGGCACGCAAACTGACGAGACATGCGCGAGCGATGCATGACCTGCGCCAGCAGCGTGCAGTCGGAAACACGCGGTGTCAGAATGTGAAAGAAAAACGGGTCGGGGCCTTGGTTGCCCAAGATAAAGGCAATGCGCTCTTCATCGGACGTGATGACGCCCTGCGGAAGACGGTCGATGCTTTCCTCGCCAAACAGATGATGGGTGATAAGCGCGGGCATAATGATCCTTTCGATTTCATTCGATGCCACCCATTATGCCCACCACGCGCCCATGCCAAACCTGCGATGGTAAACGACGGCATGCAGACCGTCTACGCAAGCCCCAAGTGTGCTTTAACCTCGGCAGCGCGGCGGCGGGACACGGGCACCGTCGAGGTTACGCGATCGAGTCTGAGCTCCATAAGACCCGTGGAACCGATCTCGACATTGTGCACGTCTTCCAAATTGACCAGATAGCTGCGGTGGACACGGATAAAGCCCTCGGAGGCCAGGCGCCGCTCGAGCGAGGAAATCGACTCATTGATCAGGTATGTTCCCTCGGCACAGACGGCGTTGCAAAAATCGGCACGCGCCTCAAAGTAGCAGACATCCGCCACGGGAATGAACACCTTTTTGCCCCCGCGATCCACCGTCAGGCGCAAAGGCTGGCGCGGAGCGTGGATAACACGACGGACACCCAAGGCCGTCTCGATCTTGTCGAGTGCCTTTGACAGGCGTGCGTCCTCGACCGGCTTGACGACATAATCGACGGCATCGAGGTTATAGGCATCAGCCGCATACTCGGCAAATGCCGTCACAAACACCACGACCGGCGGCGTCTTTAGGTTCTGCAGCGTCTCGGCAAGCTCAATTCCCGAGCGACCGGGCATGGTAATGTCTAAAAACAGCACGTCGGGCTTGTTCGACAGAATCGACTCCACGGCTTCGGTGACATTGCCTGCCTCGGCGATCTGACCCACACGCGTATCCTTTTCCAACAGATAGCGCAACTCAGCCCTAATGGGAGGCTCGTCATCAACTACCAGGATGTTCCAACCCTCGGACATGTGCGCTTCCTCTCTCTCCTCAATACACTCGAGTGCTACGCCGTCAACGGCGCCGGCTCATGCGGCTCGCCGTTCAGCTCGACGATGACCTGCGTGCCAACGCCCTCCTGGGACTTCACGCGCATGCCAGAATCTTCTCCGTAAAAGAAATGGATGCGCTGAAGCACGTTGAAGAGCGCCAAGCCGCAGCCTCGTTTGATGGAGCCGTCGGCGGTAATGCTCTCGGGCTCCTCCAAGCGATGCTGCTCAAACAGATGCGCGCAGACCTCTTCGCTCATACCGATGCCATCGTCCTCGACGATGATCTCCAAACCGTCATCGGTCTCGAAAGCCCTAACACGAATAGAAAGCGGCTCGGTCTCGCGCTGCGCGTGTTTAATGCAGTTTTCGAGCAACGGCTGCAAGATAAACGGCGGCACCATGCAATCGCGCACCTCAAAGTCGATATCGACCGAGACGCGCAGACGGCCGTCGCCATAACGAGCCTGCATAAGATTGATATAGCGAGTGCCCTGTTCCACCTCGTGCTCGAGCGTGGTGAGCGTATCGGAATCAGAAAGCGTCTGACGATAGTAGTTGGAGAAGTCGATCAGCAGCGACCTGGCCTTGTCCGGCTCGGTACGTACGAGTGACACGATGGTGCTGATGGTGTTAAACAGAAAATGAGGATCGACCTGCGATTGCAAGGCGCGCAGCTCCACGCGGGCCGTAAGCTCGTCCTGGCGCTCAAGCTCAAAGCTCGCAAGCTGCGTGGAAATGAGGTCGGCAAAGCCCGAGGCAAGCGCCGTCTGGCGCATATCGATGCTGCTCAGACGGGGATAATACAGCTCGAGCGTGCCCACGCAATGCCCGCGCACGGTAAGCGGTGCGACAATACCGGCGCGCAGGCGCGGAAAGTAGCCACCCGTCTCGGTCGAGGCATCGCGCGAGAACACGCTTTGCTCACCGCTGTTGATCACGTTGAGCGTAGTCCGCAGTACCACCGGGGTGCCCGCGGGGCATTTTGCCGAGTCCTCGCCCCAGCTCGCCAACACCTGCCTGCCGTCGGTAAAGCAGATGGTAGAGGCGATAGTTTCGGACAGGATGATCTTAGAGGCGCCCAGAGCAGCTTCGGGCGTAAGGCCGCGCGACATGTAGGCGAATATTTTTGATGCGATGGCGAGCGTGCGGTCGGTTGCGCTCGATGTGAGGTCGTCGGGAACGACAAAGACGTACGAGAAGAAGAAGCACAGCATGACCAAGCCGGCAATGACGACAACGGCCGGAACGGGATTGGGATTATCGGTTAGATCCCAGATGAGCAGCAGGATAAGCAGTGGAACGACAATACCGAGCAAGATGGCTTGAACCACATGCTGAGCGGTACGAAAGACCTTGGTAGAGTTGTAGCTCTTGCCCAGAATCAGCCTATTGAGATCCACTGTCATCTCCTTCTTACTGACGCACCCATAGCAATAAAGAGGGCCGCAAGCGACCCTCTCCATTGCATTATGCAATCAAATACTGTGTTTTACATCCAGTCGTCGATGAACGGTAGTTTAGGCGCTGTATTTGTTGGCCTCGCCAAAGGTGCCCGCCTCGACAATCCAGCCGTCCTTCATGATAACGTCCATGTTGTCGGTGTTGAGCACGTGGATGTCGGCGGCGACGTCACCGTTGACGACCAGCAGGTCGGCGCACTTGCCGGCCTCGATAGAACCGGTCTCGTCCTCGATGTGGCACATCTTGGCACCGTTGAGGGTGGCGCAGGTGATGGTCTCGACCGGGGTGAAGCCGATCTTGTCGACGAACTCGTACATCTCCTCGATGGAGCAGGTGCCGTACGGGGTGACGAAGGAGAAGGAGTCGGAGCCGATCGTCATGACGACGCCGCGCTTCTTGGCCTCGCGCAGGCAGTCGTAGTTGCGCTGCAGCTCCTTCTCGACCAGGGTGCCCTCGTACTTGTCGTGCAGCTCGGGGACGTAGACGGGTGGATAGGTGGCGTACCAGGTGGGCAGGAAGGCGATTGTCGGGGTAAAGAAGGTGCCCTGCTCGGCCATGAGGTCCATGGTGCGCTCATCGATATCGAAGCCGTGGATCAGCTGCTCGCAGCCAAAGCGGACGGAATCGTAGGCAGCGGCGTGGTTGTTGTAGCAGTGGCTCCACACGGGGATGCCGACCATCTTTGCCTCTTCGACCACGGCCTGGATCTCCTCGGAGCAATAGTGCTGGTCGCGACCGGAGTCCCAGCGCCAGATGCCGCCACCGGTAGCCCAGATCTTGATGGCATCGGGGTTCTCGCGCAGGCGGCGACGGACGGCCTTGCGAAGATCCCAAGGACCGTCGACCTGGTCGCCCCAGGGATGGGAGTCCTTGTTGAGCTCCTGGGTGCAGTGGTGGGAGTCACCGTGACCGGCAACGCGGCAGAAGCCGAGGCCGGTGGCCAGAACGCGCGGGCCCTTAAAGACGCCCTTGTCGATGCAGTCACGGATTTGGATACCAAAGCGGCCGATCTCGCAGACGGTGGTGAGGCCGTGGGTGAGGCAGTCGTAGGCCTGCTTGACGGCGACGGCCTGCTTCTCGAGGAGCGGCTGCATGACCCAATCGGTGTCATCGTCAGTCAGGTTGCCCGAGAAGTGCAGGTGGGTGTCGATCAGACCGGGAAGGACGGTCTTGCCGGCGGCGTCGATAACCTCAACGCCCTCGGGAAGGTCCTGCATAGTGCCGGCGTACTCGATCTTGCCGTTGTCGTCGACGAGAACGAGGGAGTTCTCGACCGGCTCGGCACCGGTACCGTCGATGAGCTTGCCGCCAACGATTGCATACTGAGTGGACATGGTTCCTCCTTATGGATCCATATAGTGGGTGAGGCCGTGTTGGGTTAAGGCCTCACAAAGCTACCCAAATGATGCCGGGTTCGGTGCGCAGAAGAGAGGGTCCGCGCACCTGGTCCGCCCCGGCTCGGCGTTACTGTTTGCGGGAATTGGTGAACGCCATGAGGGCCAGGCCAATGGCCAACCAGCCGATCACGATGCTCCACTCCACCATGTTGAGGGAGGCGGGAGAGAACGGAATCACGAGCAGGCCGATGATGATGGCGCAGGCAGCGATAGCGAGGCCGATGCCAAACTTGCCGCCGGGCACCTCGTAGGGACGAGGCAGGTCGGGCTCGGTAAAGCGCATACGCAGGCAGGCGAGGGCGACCATGCCGCAGGAGAAAATGAAGGCAAGAGCCGACACGTTGGTCAGGGGGATGAGCATGTTCTTGCCCAGGAACGGACCGATGACGGTGATGACGCCCAGAACGACGCAGGCGAGCTTGGGAGCGCCGGACTTGGGGTCGACCTCGGCGAACTTCTCGGGCAGTTGGCCCTTGCGGCCCATAGCGAGCATGATGCGGCTCGTGGCGCCGTAGAAGGAGTTCATCGGGCCCATGGGTCCAAGCGTGGCGATGACGAGCATGGCCAGATATAGAAGCATGTTTATGCCCTTGAGGCAGGCAAGCGCGGGAACCGGGCTCTTAACAAACTCATGCCAGTCAAGGATAGTGCCAAACGAGTAGATGCAGACCATGTAGAAGCCGCCGGCGGCCAGCAGGGCCAGGGAGATGATCTTGCCGAACTTGTTCCAGTTGAGGCCCTCAGCCGCTTCCTCAGCCTGCTGAGGAATGGTGTCGAAACCGGCGTAGAAGAACGGAGTCAGAACCAGGACCGACACGATGCCGGCGAACAGGCTGGTGCTCTCGGTTGCGGCCTTGCCGCCGCCAGCGCCGGCGACCTGGGAGAACACAGGCATGGCATTGTCCGGCGAGCCGGTGAACAGCGAGACACCCATGGCGAGCAGCATACCGCAGAGCAGAGCCTTGGTCAGGAAGGCCTGGAGCTTGGCGGCCGAGCTGGCACCGCGGAAGTTGAGGAAGATGACGTAGACTGCAAAGCCGAGCGCGATCAGCGTCGGGAACAGGTAAACGTCGGCCCCCAGGATGGTGTAGAGCTTGACGGCGCGCAGCCACTCAAGGCCGGGCAGGCTGCCGAACATCTCGGACACAAGGGTCGAAATGGCGATGGCCTCCCACGGGCACAGGATGCCGTTGCCCAGGGCCAAAAGCCATCCGGTGATGTAGCTCAGCGTACGGCCAAAGCTACGATCGACATACTCGACGATGCCGCCCGAGATGGGGATAGCAGCCGTGAGCTCACCGAAAACAGCTCCGACGGGCACGAGGAAGATTGCACCCAAGAGGAATGCGATCATAGCGGGAACGGGACCGCCGCCCACGACCATCCAGTCGCCGACCTGCAGAACCCAACCGGTACCGATGATGGCACCGAAGCCGATGGTGAAGAAGTTCCAGAGCGAGAGCGTTTTCTTCATGCCGCCGTTATCCTCGACTGCAACTTCTGCATTCTTGTCCGCCATTGTTCCCCTCCTTTCCTTTTTGACGCCCCTTGGCGTCACCCCTTGCGCGGTCCGTTTTGCCGCGCGCTTTTTTCCATGGCTTTAAGATACGGCCTTGGCGCAGCAGCGCCGCTCGCAGCTCGACCGAAGGCAGAACTGCAAAACGAGCGGCACCGTTTTTGGGACGAACGGCGGGAGACGTCATTCGTCTTGGACGCTTTCATCTTGTCTGCTTTTGAATACCTGTTGCCGTGACACTTGGCGCGCGGCGCGGCAACGTTCATACCATTTGTCAGGCTTTTGGCGCACATACCCATGTGTCGTGCATCATTTTATGTAGGATAGACAAGTTACACATGAGGCAAGGTGATTCGAATGGCATACGGATACAATGACGGCGACCAACGGCCACAAAGCGTGCGCCTTGCCGGCCGCACCACGCCAACGCCCAGAAGCACCTCCGACAACGACAACCCGCAGCGCCCCCAAGAGCAGCTCGGGGCTTCTTCGCGGCAACAAAGCCGTACCGTGCAGCAGTCAGACCGCGTGAGTACGAGCACACGCCAACGCCAGACCGACACATCGCAGCCACGCCGCTACGATCGGCATAAGACCGACTACTACGTCAAGCGCTCCTTTTCGCGACCTCAACGCGATCGCGGCAATTCCGCCCCTCACCCCGCGTCGCACACCACAAGCCACGCGCTTCCGGCCCGCCGCCTACGCCTTGCGCTTTGCTCCATCGCCGCCTGCCTCGTCTTTGTGTTTTTGGGATCCTGTATCTCCCACGGATCAGCCGGTCTTGAGCCCACTGCCGAAGACAAGCTGCTTAAAGCTCCCGTCGCACCCGGTTACTCCTTTGCGTTCTCGACCCCACACTCGCAATGGCAGGCCGGCACCATGCCCCACATCTACCAAATTGACCCCGCATGGTCGGAGCTGCCCTATGCCGGTGGCACTATTCGCGAAAACGCTTGCGGTCCTACCTGCCTCACCATGGTCTATATCTTTAAGACCGGCCATACCGATAAGACGCCGGTCGATATATGCGCACTGGCCGAAGCCGGCAACTACGCCCCCACTGGTGCCACCGAGTGGTCGTTTATGACAGGCGGTGCGTGGCAGCTGGGGCTCAACGGAACACAGCTCTATAACGATCGCGAATCGATTACCCAAGCACTTCGCTCGGGTGTGCCCGTCATCGCCGCAGTGCGCCCCGGTACGTTTACCAACGTAGGCCACTACATCGTGCTCTACGGCATCGACGATGCCAACCAGATTGGCGTCTACGACCCCAACTCGGCCAGCCGCAGCGCCCGCCGCTGGGGCGTAGTAGAAGTCCTCAACGAAGTCGAAGCCATGTGGGCCTACTACTAGTCATTGGGGGCATACTTAAATGAGTGGTCATTGGGGACGCTCTTGTTTGACTAGTCATTTAAGAACGTCCCCAATGACTAGGTGAATAGCAAAAGCCCCGCAGTCGGAGCGGACTGCGGGGCTCATGAAGAGAGGCTAGTTTGCAGGCGCTTTGCCTGGCGCCCACGAGAGAGGCAACAGAGTAGAGACTACTCGTGAATGCGGGTACCGGAGAGGCCAGCCATGGTCTCGGCGGCCTTGTCCAGAGCGCCGATGATGCAGGTGCGGCCCTTGCGGGAACGGGCAAACTTGATGGCAGCGCGAACCTTGGGCTCCATGGAACCCTTGCCGAACTGGCCCTCGTCGGCCAGGCGCTCGGCCTCGTCGGCGGTGAGGTCCTCGAGCTCCTCCTGGTTGGGCTTGCCAAAGTTGATGGCGACATGCTCAACGGCGGTCAGCAGGAACAGGACGTCGGCGTCGCAGTCCTCGGCCAGCAGCTCGCCGCCCAGGTCCTTGTCGATGACGGCGGGAACGCCCTTGTAGCAGCCCTTGTTCTCGTAGTCGCGGACGACGGGGATGCCGCCGCCACCGCAGGCGATAACGATGAACTCGTTGTCGAGCAGGTTGAGGATGGAGTCAGCCTCGACGATCTTCTTGGGATCGGGGGAAGCGACGACGCGACGCCAGCCGCGGCCGGAATCCTCGACGAAGACCTTGGAGGGATCCTCGGCCATGAACTCCTTGGCCTGCTCCTCGGTATAGAAGGGACCGATCGGCTTGGTCGGGTTCTTGAACGCGGGATCATCCGGGTCGCACTCGATCTGGGTGACGACGGTGGCGGCGTGCCAACGCTTATAGCGCTTGTGCATCTCGCGGCCGATGCCCTGCTGCAGGTGATAACCAATGTAGCCCTGGGACATGGCGCCGCACTCGGGCAGCGGCATCTCGGGGGTACCGATGGCATCGTGGGCAGCAGCGAAGGCGTTCTGGATCATGCCGACCTGCGGGCCGTTGCCGTGGGTGATGATGATTTCGTTGCCCTGCTCGATGAGCCCGAGGAGAGCGTGGGCGGTGTTGCTCACGGCTTCGATCTGCTCAACGGGGTTGTTGCCGAGGGCGTTGCCGCCAAGGGCGACGACAATACGATCGGGCTTGCCAAGAGGCTTAGACATTGCTGGAATCCTTTCTGTAAAAGGCCTACAACCCATTAATAACCCGCGTCCGTGCGATACGCGAGTTTATTAAGGTTTATATTCTCTTTATCGCTCATTTTATTCATTTTGAAAATAGCGGAACGGTGAACGGTCGTTTTTATCCGCTCAGCGTACAGAACTCCAGCTCAGACATATCTACGTAATTTACGTGCGACTTTATTTAAATGAAGCGAGGATTATGTCGGATTATGCAAACTATATCTTTGCTAAACACAAAACAGACAACGCAATATCTTACTCGCACTATACGAGATTCTATGCACATATAAGTCGAGTATGCACCCCTGCAAAAACAAGGGGCTTTTCATCCAACAAAAGGAATAAAGAAGGGCTCCGAAAAAGCGGCAACGGCCAAGTCCCCCATCCATCCCCAAAGTGGCGCGAGGTTTCGCGGCAAAGCCGCGAAACAGCGAAGGGGACAAAAGCCCCCCACAACCACGTCCTTCATCCGCCATCACATCCGAGGACGTAGTCGTAGCAGGATCTGAGGGCTAACCTTCGCGGACACTCCGCAGGACGAAAGAACCCCCGCCGCACGTAGTGCGCAGCGGGGGTTCTTTCATGTCCGAGGACGTCCGCGAAGGTTAGCCCTCAGATCCTGCGGTGGGAGACCTAGGCCTCGTTGTACACCGTCTTGAGCTTCAGCAGGTGAGCGTAGCGGTCCATAGCGGCCTGCTCGTTCTCCTTGAAGAGCTCCTCGGCGCGCTCGGGGAAGGAACGCGTCAGCGAAGCGTAACGGGCCTCGTTCATCAGGAACTCCTGATAGCCGCCCGCGGGCTCCTTGGAATCGAGCGAGAACTTCTTACCGGCAGCAGCCTCGGGGTTGAAGCGGAAGAGGTTCCAGTAACCGCACTCGACAGCCTTCTTCATCTCGGCCTGGCAGTTCTGCATGCCGCCCTTCTTGATGGAGTGCATCTCGCAGGGGCTGTAGCCGATGATGAGGGACGGGCCGTCGTAGGCCTCGGCCTCATGGATGGCCTTGAGGGTCTGAGCCGGGTTGGCGCCCATGGCGACCTGCGCCACGTAGACGTAGCCGTAGCTCATAGCGATCTCGGCCAGGGACTTCTTCTTGGTCACCTTACCGGCAGCGGCGAACTGAGCGACCTGGCCCAGGTTCGAGGCCTTGGAGGCCTGACCGCCGGTGTTGGAGTAGACCTCAGTGTCGAAGACGAAGACGTTGACGTTGTGGCCGGAAGCCAGGACGTGGTCCAGGCCACCGAAGCCGATGTCATAGGCCCAGCCGTCGCCGCCAAAGATCCAGAAGGACTTCTTGGTGAGGTAAGCCTTGTCGGCGAGGATTGCCTTGGAAGCATCGCAGCCGCACTTCTCGAGCTCGGCAACGTAGGCAGCGGCAGCGGTCTTGGAGGCCTCGGCGTCGTTGACGGAGTCGATCCAAGCCTGGCCGGCAGCCTTGAGCTCATCGGACGGACCATCGGCAGCGATGATGTCCTGGGTAGCGGCGATCAGCTTGTGCTGGACGGCCTCGTAACCGACGGCCATGCCCAGACCGTGCTCGGCATTGTCCTCGAACAGGGAGTTGTTCCACGCCGGGCCGTGACCGTCCTTGTCCTTGCAGTAAGGAGCGGTGGCAGCGGGGTTACCCCAAATGGAGGAGCAGCCGGTGGCGTTGGAAATGAACATGCGGTCGCCGGCGACCTGGGTCACCAGACGTGCATAGGCGGTCTCGGCACAGCCGGCGCAGGAGCCAGAGAACTCCAGGTAGGGCTGCTTAAACTGGCTGCCCTTGACGTTGGCCGCGATGAGCTCCTTCTTCTCGGAGACGTTCTCGACCATGTAGTCCCAAACGGGCTGCTGGTCCATCTCCTGCTCGGTGGGAACCATCTCGAGGGCGCCCTTGGGGCAAACCTTGACGCAGTTGGTGCAGCCCATGCAGTCGAGCGGGGACACAGCCATGGTGAACTTCATGCCCTTGGCCTTGGGGCCCATGGCGTCGAGCGTGCGGGTAGCCTCGGGCGCGGCGGCGGCCTCGTCCTCGGTCATCGCGAACGGACGGATGGTGGCATGCGGGCACACGTAGGCGCACTGGTTGCACTGGATGCACTTGGTCTCGTCCCAGTGGGGAACGACCACGGCGACGCCGCGCTTCTCGTATGCGGAGGCACCCAGCTCAAACTGGCCGTCGGCGCAATCGACGAAGGCGGAAACAGGCAGGCTGTCGCCGTCCATGCGATCGATGGGCTCGAGCAGGTTCTTGACCTGCTGGGCGATAGCGGACTTGGTCTCCTCGGAGAGCTCGACGGGAGCGGCGTCCTCGGCGGTAGCCCAGTCGGCCGGAACCTCGAACTTACGGAAGGCGGTAGCGCCGGCATCGATGGCCTTGTGGTTGGCGTCGACGATGGCCTGGCCCTTCTTCATGTAGGACTTGGTAGCCGCGTCCTTCATGTACTGCAGGGCGTCCTCGGCGGGCAGGACCTTGGCCAGCGCGAAGAAGGCGGACTGGAGCACCGTGTTGGTGCGCTTGCCCATGCCGACCTTGGCAGCCAGGTCGATAGCGTCGATCAGGTAGACGTTGACGTTGTTGTTCGCGATGTAGCGCTTGGCCACGGCGGGCATGTGCTCGGCGAACTCCTCGTCGCTCCACTGGCAGTTGACCAGGAAGGTGCCGCCCGGCTTGACGTCGCGGACCATCTTGAAGCCCTTAACGATGTAGCTGGGGTTGTGGCAAGCGACAAAGTCGGCCTTGGTCACGTAGTACGGCGAACGGATCGGAGAATCACCAAAGCGCAGGTGCGAAACGGTGACGCCGCCGGTCTTCTTGGAGTCGTACTGGAAGTAGGCCTGGACGTACTTGTCGGTGTGGTCGCCGATGATCTTGATCGAGTTCTTGTTGGCGCCGACGGTACCGTCGCCACCCAGACCCCAGAACTTGCACTCGATGGTGCCGGGGGCTGCGGTGTTGGGCGCATCCTCGGCCTCGGGCAGGCTCAGGTTGGTCACGTCATCGACAATGCCGATGGTGAACTCGCGCTTGGGCTCGTCCTTCTTGAGCTCCTCGAAGACAGCGAACGCGGACGCGGGAGGCGTGTCCTTGCTGCCCAGGCCATAACGGCCGCCGACGACCTTGATGCCCGTCTTGCCGGCCTCGTAGAGAGCGGAGACGACGTCCTGGTAGAGCGGCTCGCCGATGGAACCCGGCTCCTTGGTACGGTCCATGACGGCGATCTTCTGGACGGTCTCGGGGAGAACGTCGACGAAGTGCTTGATGGAGAACGGACGGAACAGACGAACCTTGACCAGGCCGACCTTCTCGCCGTGAGCGTTGAGGTAGTCGATGACTTCCTCGAGCACGTCGCAGAAGGAGCCCATGCACACGACGACGCGGTCGGCATCGGGAGCGCCGTAGTAGTTGAACAGGCCGTAATCGGTGCCGAGCTTCTCGTTGATCTTCTTCATGTAGCCCTCGACGACGGCGGGAAGCTCGTCGTAGACCTTGTTGCAGGCCTCACGGTTCTGGAAGAAGATATCGCCGTTCTCGTGGCTGCCGCGGGTGTGCGGGTGCTCAGGGTTGAGCGCGTGGTCGCGAAAAGCCTGGACGGCGTCCATGTCGCACATCTCGGCCAGATCCTTGTAGTCCCACATGGCGACCTTCTGGATCTCGTGGCTGGTGCGGAAGCCGTCGAAGAAGTTAAGGAACGGGGTCTTACCCTCGATGGCGGCAAGGTGAGCCACCGGCGAGAGGTCCATGACCTCCTGGACGTTGCCCTCGGCGAGCATGGCGAAGCCGGTCTGACGGCAGGCCATGACGTCGGAGTGATCGCCAAAAATGTTCAGGGCGTGGGAAGCGACGCAACGCGCGGAGACGTGGAAGACGCCCGGGAGCTGCTCGCCCGCGATCTTGTACATGTTCGGGATCATCAGGAGCAGACCCTGAGAAGCCGTGTAGGTGGTGGTCAGAGCACCGGCGCCCAGCGAACCGTGAACGGTACCGGCTGCACCTGCCTCGGACTCCATCTCGACGACCTTGACCGGGGTGCCGAAGATGTTCTTGCGACCCTGGGCCGCCCACTGGTCGACATGGTCGGCCATCGGGCTGGACGGCGTAATGGGATAGATTCCCGCTACCTCGGTGTACGCATACGAAACATATGCGGCCGCCTCGTTGCCGTCCATAGACTTAAACTTACGCGCCATATACCCCTCTCCTCTCATATAGGTATACAGGCCCCGGCGATCGCCGGGATGTTGGCGTGATGGGATTTACGCTGTTGCTTCCAATCATCTGGCAGGCAGGCTCAGCAGCAGGTACGTGGCGTGGAGAGAAGACATGCCGAGGCGAGGGACAGCTGGTGCGCCCCACAGACCCGACCGCCCGTCTTGCACATGACCGAGCGCCGCAAAGGCCGCATGCCGGATGCTCCCGGGCACGCCCCGGCGATGGGAAGCGCCCGCAACGGAAATCCGCATGCGGGTTTATTGTACCCCGCCGTTAAGTGTAATTTCGACAAATATAGGCGGGCGGTAAAGGTTTACCTTGGATGACTGCCGGGATCATTTGGCAGGACTGGCTAGAGGGCACCGAAGAGGATGGCGTAGGTAGTGGATTCGCCGAGCTTGAGCTCGTCGCCGGGATTGAGTTGGGCGGAACGGCCGGGCTCGACCTGAATGCAGACGCGCGTGGCCCCGTTTACCACCACGGTTCCGTTGGTGGACGACAAGTCCTCGACGTGCCAGATATTTTGAGCATCGCACCAGATATGGGCATGGCGGGCCGAGACATCGTCGCCGACGTCGGTAATATCGCCCTCACCAGTGGCCAGCGCGCCAATCTCAACACCCTGCTCACTCGGCTGAATCCAGCGCGGGGCGCTCACGACAAAACTGTTTTGTACGCGCAGCAAGCCCAAGGGGTGCGCCGGGGCGGGTTCGCGTTCGCCCGCGGTCATCGAGATGCCAAGCGAACGCGGCGTGGAGGTGCCTCCGCCACAGGTCGCGTGCGCGTAGTCGATAGCATAGTTCACCGAGGACCGCACATCCGCCGAACAGCCGACGGCGACAAACAGCACCAGCACGGCCTCGGCGCGCTCGGCGGGCATGAGTTCCGCCGCCTGGGACAGGCGATCGAGCGCGTTGCGATAGAGATTCGTGTCTTGGTGGCACTCTTCGAGCGCGCGTACCATCGGTTCACCTGCAGGACCGCACACCATATTGATCACAGCCGTGGAGTCCATGGGATTGCGCTGGCGCAGGGCCAGTTGCGACATAATACGCGCAGCCGAGGTACCGTATTCGGCAAAGTAGCGCTGCTGAAGCGTGCCGACCGGCGCGCGAACGATAAAGCGGGAAACCCAAGAGCGATCGGCGGCTCGGCTCTGCGGGCTGCGGCCGTCGGCGAGCGGACGGGACGAAAGCACCAGGTCGCACAGCTCGATATGGCTCAGATGCGCCGCGCGCTTAAAGATGTCAAACATGGCCCCGCATGGGGTGAGCTCAACTTGAGATGCCATGACCTAGGCCTCCTTGGTCGTAGAAATAGAATCGGACGATACTTCGACAGGTCCGCCAAAAGTACGGGCAGCTGCGGCTCCACCGGCAAGCGGAGTCGCCATCTGGGCTTTTGTGCGTCGCGGTGCCGAAACGGGAAGTTCAAAGGCAAAGCCCATCGCAAGCAAAAACCACGTAAGCGTATAGGTTGCAACCAGAGCGGCAACAAGGCCGCCCATCACGGCGCGTTGGGAAAATACGCTACATGCAGCCACAACCAGCACCGGAACCTCGCAGGCAGAAAGCGCAAGCACACCCTGCAGGAACCCCGAGCGCCGATCACGCGCAAGTGCCCCCGCGGCAACGCCGGCTATGCCTGGCAGCGCCAACGCCAGTGCGGCAATAATACCCGGTAGCGACCCAGACCACACGAGCGATCCCAAAGTCGCCGTCACGCGAGCGCCCGACGCCAGCAGCGCGGCCGAAACCACGACCACAGCCCAAACCACGCCACAGACGACCGTCGCGCCGACCATCAGCGCGCGACGAACCGCGCGGCCGGACGCATCCATGGGGCACGGCGTGAGCGGCTCGCCGCGGAGCGAACGACCGACATTTTGCGCATAGTGGTCACAAAACGCCGAGAGCGCCGCCTCGACCGCCGCCGGCTCGGGACGATCTTTTTGATGGCTGGACAGACAGGCCGTCACCACGTCGAACAGCTGGGCATCGACAAACGCCAGCGCATCGCGCAGCTCTTCGGAATCCGGCTCAAGCCCCAGCTGCTGGGCCTGCTCGGCCGCGGCGAGCGCCACATCGGGCTCACGACGAAGCAGCTGAGTCAAATCACAACCGGGCGCATGGGCACCAATGGGATAGTCGGGCCGCGTGTCCATCTTGAGACGGTAGGGGCTCGCGATGTCGCGCGTCTTTTTGCGCGAACCCGAGGTGCCCGAAGTGCTCGGCGCGGCTTCGTATGGCGCGACGCCGGCAATGAGCTCGTAAACCGTGCTTGCCGCGGCATAGACGTCGATCGCCGGCGACATACGCAAAGCGCGCAGATCGGGAATATCGTCGGTGAGCATCTCGGGCGGGGCATAGGCAACCGTCGCGCGACGCAGCGTGGCATAACGCTCCGTAAACGACGCCTTGCCGCCGGTACCGGCCACAGCCGACGCAGGCTCGAGCGCCAGCGACGAGCCAAAGTCGATCAGGCACAGGTCAAAGGTGTCCTCGGCAAGCTGCCGGTCAAGCGGTAGACGCGCCGTGCGCACCATAATATTAGCGGGCGAGATATCGCGATGGACAAAGCCCTCGCCCACCAGGCTCATACGGCAGAGCAGATCGAACAGGTCGCGACCCAGACGCGCCGCCACAAGCGGCGACAGGCGTCCGGCATCGTCCACGGCGAGTCGCGAACGCAAGCGGGTAAGCGTCTCGCCCTCGACCCATTCCATGACAATTGCAGGCACACCGTCGACCTCGCCCCAGCCATAGAGGCGGGGAAAGCCCTTAAGGCCCGAAAGGGCGCGATGGCATTCGTATTCCTCGCGAAACGCCGCCTTGAACTTGGCGACCAGCGCCTCGTGAGCGGTATCGTCGTCGAACTCATCGCGCGCCGGCAAGATGAGCTGCTTGAGTGCCACGGCCTCGCCTTGGGCGTTGACGGCACGCGTCACGCGGCCGATACCGCCACGGCGCATGGTGGCATCGTCGGCAAACAGCATCGTAAAACGACGCAGATAGGCAGGCAGTTCGTCCTGACCGAGCGCAATGGCCGGCTCAAACCCGTCGACACGCGCCAGGCGCAGGCCGACCATGGGATCGCGACCGAGCGATTGTGGTGTGGTGGATGCAAGATCGGTCATCATAGGGCAAGCGCCGCCACGTTATTGTTGAAGTTGCCGAGCGCGACGTCATCATCGCCGTAATGGCCGACCCATTGACATAGGTTGGTGTAACAGCCCCACAGATTGGCATACTGCTGATACCACTTTGACCGGGGCGAGAATGTCTGACGACCGAACTCGGCTCGAATGACAAACATCTCCCCGACCAGGCTGTCGCACGGTCTGGGATCTCCCGTAGAGTTATAGGTCGAGACCACGTCATTGGCACGAGAAACATAGCCGTCGAGCATGTTGTACTTGGTCACAAGCCAACTGTGAATGCTCTCTTCCTCAGCAGCGGAAAGGCCACCGGAGTTTGCATCGTTGTCAGTGTTGCCGCCCATCGAGCCGCCGTTTCCAGACCCTCCGGTAGAGGAACCCGCCCCAGAGCCGCCGCCCGAACTCGATGAATCCGAGCCGGAGCCAGAATTATCCGAGCTACCGGGCTTTCCGGACTGCTGGGCGTCCTGCTCCTTTTGCTGCTCGACCTTATTCACCGTTGCCGCCACGCTATTGTTGGACAACCGATCGATGATCTTGGTGTTGGTGAGCACGATGGTTTTGCCATTGGCAAGCGTGACTTCGTTGTCCGGGGCCTCGGCGCCGTCCGCATCGTCGGTGCCAAACACAACATGCGCGACCACACTTGCCCAAGCATATCCAGTCGTGGTGCCCAAATCACTTTTGACCTCATGCCCCACGCGCGGTTCGCGTGCGGCATGCGCCTGCATCATGGACGGCACGGTCATGCCATAGGCAGAAACGCCAGCTATGACCAGCACCAGCGAGCACGATAGCAGTGCGTACGCCCGCGGCGCCAAGCCCAGTCGGCGTCGCATGCGCACCGCGGCGCCGCGCTTTGTCTGAGTGCCACCGGGCCGCATGCGTTCTCCTCCAATCAGAACCACCCTTAAAAAGGGTGGTTTGCTCTTAGGGTATAACCCACGGGCCCCGGGCTCGCGTCTAAAGGCGCGGGCCCGGACTTCGTCCAGGCCTAGTGCATCTTGACCCGTGG
>CABUXL010000025.1 GCA_902495525.1 uncultured Collinsella sp. | reverse complement strand
GTGTTTGTCCACGGTATCGGCCAGCCCCCCCCCCCCCGCCGCTGTTTGTGATCCCTATTCCTCCGTCCCCTTCGGATCACGTGATCCCTTGGGGACGGAGGAATAGGGATCATTTCGTAGGCCCGTGGCCGCCTTGGAAACCGAATGATGGTACGAGCATCCATTCGGCTTCCAATGCGGCCACGGACAGAACGGGGCGAACAGAAAAGAGCGACGGACGTCTACTCCCCCGCCACGCTCGCGCGCAGCTTGGCGGCGATGGGCTCCGAGGCCAGCAGGAATACGAGCATGACCACGGAGCACGCCAGGCACACAATCCAGGTGCTCGCAAAGGAGCCCGTGGCATCGAACAGCACGCCCGAGACAATGGCGCCCACGGTGCCGCCGACCATCTCGAGCGAGGTGATAGTGCCCGTGACCTTGCCGAGGTCGGCCATGCCAAACTGCTTGGACGCGGCGATGGTAGGCGTGATGGTGCCCATGCACGTTCCGATACCAAAGCTCACAGCGGCGACAATAGGACCGAGGTCCGTCGTCGGGAAGCACAGCGCCACGCAGGCGATAATGCACGCAACGGAGCCAAGGATATTGCCAAAGCGCAGGCCAAAGCGGTCATAGGTCGCACCGAGCGAAATTTTGGCGACAACGACGGTGACCATATAGGCCGAAAGCACGGTACCTGCCCACATGGGATCATGTCCGCCCGTGACGATCTTGGCGCCGTTGACGGTAACGCTCGTCATGTTGGTGACCTGGTTGGGCAAGATGGCGCCATTGACCAAGCCCATAAAGAGGAAGGCAACGACGAGCAGCCAAAACGCCGGGCTCTTCTTGATGCGAGACCAGCCGACGCTAACCTCGGGCGCCGTGTGCTCGTCCTTGTCGCCAGCCGTCGAGACGGACGGATCGCCCGGGTTCTCGCCGAGCGGCTTAAGGCCGATCTCGGAAGGCTTGGTGCGGAAGGAGTAGGCCGTGATGGGCAGTGCCGCCACCATGCAGACGGCAGCGAGTACCAGGAACGCAGAGCGCCAGCCAACGCTCACGATAAGCGAGCTCACGATCGGCGAGAGAATAGCTCCGCCAAAGCCCGAGCCCGAAAGTGCGATGGAGATGGCAAGGCCTCGCTTGGCGGTAAACCAGTTGGCGGTCACCAGGCTAATGAGCAGACGGGTCGAGGCCACAGCGAAGCAGCCCGAAACGGCAAAGAGCACGTAGACCTGCCAAAGCTCACCCACAAAGCTCATGCCCGCGAGCACCGCCGAGGTAGCGATAACGGTGAACGAGCCCAATACGCGGCCACTCACCTTATCGGCAACATGGCCGATAACGAGCGAACCCACGACGCTCACCACGGTGGAGATGGCATTGGAGATGTTGTACTGCGCAAGGGAAATGCCCAGGTCGCTGACGATCAGCGGCTGGAACAGGCTCATGCAGTTGACGAAAATCGTGTAGCACGTGGCCATGATCACGAAGCCGGAGGCCACCACGAGCCAGCCGGGGAAGAACTTACGCTGCTGGGACATACCGCTCCTTTTAAAAACGAATAGCCTGCGCCGGGCGCCGGTAGTGCCCAAGATTGCCTTGAAAGACAAGGGCATAGGCCTTACGGCCATGCCCGCAGGCTTGAAAGGCAAGGTTGGGTGCTACCGGTGGTCGGCGATATAGCCCAAAGCGACGGCGGTATAGGCCGCGGCGCCGAGAGGAAGCTCGGCATCGTTAAAACGTGCCTTGGGATGGTGCTGGGCAAAGTGTTCGTCCGTGTCGGTTACGGCCGCGCCCACGGTAAAGTACGCACTCGGAATCTCGCTCGAGATAAGCGCGAAGTCCTCACTCGCCATGGCATGGAAAAGCGGCAAGAAAGCCGCCTTGGGCAGCACTGCGCCCACGTAGCCAAGCGACGCCTGAGTCATATCGCTGTCGAGTACAAGCGGCGGAACATCCGAAAGTGTCTCGATGGTCGCCGGCGTACGATATGTTGTGGCAACACCGTTAACGACCTCCGCGATGCGGGTCTTGAGGTGAGCCATGAGCTCAACATCAAAGCCGCGCAGCGTTCCCTCGAGCACGCAGGTGTCGGGGATGACGTTGGCCGCCAAGCCGCCGGCGAACTTACCAACGGTAAGTGCGACTTCCTTGGCCGCCGGCACCTCGCGGGAGATAAGCTCCTGGAGCGCCAGGTGCACATGGACGCCGGCCGTGATGGGATCGATGCAGATCTCGGGGCTCGAGCCATGGCCGCCCTTGCCCTGCAGCGTGATGCGGAAACCGTACACGCCCGAGAGCGCCGGACTGCCGTAGAGCACCAGGCCAAGCGGCGACTGGCTGTTGACATGCACGGCAAAGGCCGCCTGAGGGCGCGGGCTCTCGAGCAAGCCGTCGGCGATGGCAGCGCGTGCTCCCTCAAAGGTCTCCTCGCCCGGCTGGAACAGCAACTTAACCGTGGCGTTGGCATCAACAAGCTCTGCCTCGCGGGCCTTGAGCAGGCGCGCCGCACCAAGCAGCGCCGTCGCGTGCATATCGTGACCGCAAGCATGCATGCAGCCATTGGTGGATGCAAAGGGCTCGCCGGATTCCTCGACAACGGGCAGGGCATCCATATCGCCTCGGAGCATGACGACCGTTCCGGCCTGCTCGTCCTTGCACGTGCCATTGTCCTGAGCGGCCGCGGCGGCACCGGCGCCGACAAGGCCCACAACGCAGGAACCATCGACAAGCGTGGTATAGGGAATGTCCATCTCGGTCAGGCGCGCCTGAATATAGGCAGACGTCTGTGGAAGATTGTTACCGAGCTCGGGCATCTGGTGTAGATCGTGGCGCCACGCAGCGAGCTCGTCTGCAAAAGCCTGAGCTTCTGCGACAAGACCGTCACCGATAGCGGTCTGCGCCGCTGTGGTAGCCTGAGGCGCTGGTTGCGGTTGAAAATCGGACAGAGCTGGTGCCATAGATGCCCTCCAGTAACGTTTTTGCAGCACACACTTTGATATCGTAAAGTGCAAGGCACAACTGTAAGGGCATGACATAAAAAATGCCGCCCTGGGAGGGCGGCGCAACAAGTTGTTTACAATTGCGGGTGTGATTTTCGGCGCAAGAAATCGAAATGCGTCTCGCTCAAGATAATCGACAGGAAGATGAGCGCGAAGCCGGCAAGCAGGCGCGAGGTGAGCGCCTCCCCCATCAACAGCACCGAGAACAGCACACCCGAGGGCGACTCCATCGAAAGGAGCAGCGAGCCCGTCGAGGCAGGGACGTGCGCCAATCCAACGTTTTGGACGAGCAGGGCCACACACGTACAACCCACCGAGAGAAAGACCATTACACCGATAAAATCCGGCGTCCATACAGACGAGGGCGCTTGGGTCTCGAACAACAGCGACGAGATCAGGCTCAAGACGCCATTGCCCACAAACATCCAAAACGTGATGACGTTGATGTCCATCTTGCGACCGTACTTGGCGGTCACCGCCATCTGAATGGCGAAGAAGATCGCGCCGCCCAGCGTAATGGCATCGCCGGCATTGAACTCGACGCTATCGAGCGCCACCAAGCCAATGCCCGCCAGGCACAGCAACGCGGCGCCCAAGTTGTAACGGGTAAGCTTTTCGCCGCTTAGGACGTAGCTCGCAAACGGAACCAAGATGCAGTACGTGCCCGTCAAAAACGCGCTTTTGCCTGCCGTGGTCTGCGCCAGGCCGATCGTCTGCAAACCGTAGGCACCCCACATGAGCGCGCCCATGCCAAGCCCGACGATCAGGTTGCGGGCATTGAAATGAGCGATGATGCGCTTATAGAAAATGGCAAACATAACCAGTGATGCCGGGAGAAAGCGAACGTAGACCAGCTCGAAAACCGGAATGGTGTCGAGCGCGCCCTTCATAGTGGTAAAGGAGTAGCCCCAGATAACCGCCACCGAAAGCAGTAGAACTTTCCAGAACAACGGCGAGCGTGCGCCGGCACCCCGGGGAATACCGCCCGCGCCCAAATCTTCACGGGCCACAGGGCTATCAGGCATGTTTTCGATTTCGTTGGCAGCGTATTGGGCCATGGAACATCCTCGCACTCAATCTGGGCGTGGTGTCCGCACGCGTATGGCTGCGTGCCGCCTCATGGTCAAATAAAAACAGGGCGCACCGGACCCCCGGCACGCCCCGCTACTGTAGCAACAATCAAGCAGCCCACGCAATTCACCGCGCTAAAGCGTCGGCAGAGTAAACCTCGATGCTTCGTCAACACCACGCTGTTGCGCTAAATCAGTTTTGTACTCTCCAGCTTTTCGATGATCCAGTCGTTGGCTTTGATGACCGGGCGACGGAAGACCACACCCAGGGCCAGCGACGGAATCAGATAGCTCGCCAGAATGCCCAGCTCGACCCAGTACTCCATATGATACGCACCGGCCATGGCGGCATGCATGGCGTTGATGCCGTGGGTGAACGGCAGGAACGGATAGATCGCCTGGAACACGGGGCCGGTCATCTCGATGGGGAACGTGCCGCCCGAACCGCCGACCTGCATGACCAGCAGCACGACGGCGAGCGCCTTACCGATATCGCCAAACGAAACCGTAAGCGTGTAGACGATATTGGAGAACACGAGACTCGCGACCCAGCCGGCAAGTACAAACTGCAGCGGGTTGTCGCACTGGATGCCAAAAAACAGGATGTCGCCCGCGCACACGAGCGTTGCCTGCAGCAGGGCCAGACCGCCAAAGAACAGGTAGCGGCCCAGATAGATCTCGTGTAGGCGCACGGGGATGAGCTCGTTGATGAGCTCATCGTCAACCGAGACCTTCATCATGGCCGCCAGCACGATCGAGCCCACCCACAGCGACAGAATCGTGTAGAACGGTGCCATGGCCGAACCATAGTTTCGAATCGGATAGACCGGCTTGCGATCGAGCGCGACGGGGCCGGAAAGCGACACGGCCAAACCCTCGGGGTCGTTGCCAATCATCGTCTTGATCGTGGCAAGGTCATCCGACATCAGGGCGCCATCGAGCTCGTCCTTAAAGGCGCTGATCTTATCGGACGCCTCGCCCAGCTGATCGGAAGCCTTGTTGACCAGCTTTGCAGCCTTGGAGAGGCCCTTTGCCAGCGAACCGGATGCGTCGGTCAGGCCGTCTACGACGCTATCCAGATCGCCCGAGATGCCATCGAGCGAGTCCAGGATGCCCGAAACCGTCTTCTTGAGCTCCTTGGCCTTAACCGAGAACGTGGAATCGTAGTCGGACTTGGCGCCCGAAATGCCCGCCTTGGCATCGGCGATGGCCTGATCGACCTCGGCACGCGTGCTGTTGACCTCTGCCATGCTGTCAGAAAGGGACTTAGCAGTTGCCGTCAGGTCCTTGGCGTTGTTGCGATACTCCACCGCGATCCTGCCCAGCGATGTTGCCACAGATTTAAGGCTCTCCTGGAGCTTTTCGTCACTGACCTGCTCGGCAAAGCCGCGGAGCTGGTCGGCCGTGGCGTCGATATCGTCGGCACGTGTATTGAGCGCCGCCGCGGCATCGTTGAGCTGAGACACCGTAAGGTCGACATGCTGATTCGCGGCATCGAATGCCTTCGCAAGCTCGGCGGACACGTTGTCGAACGAGCCCGCGCTTCCGTCAATCGCGGCGTTGATGGCGTCGTTGGCGGCCTTCAGCGCTTCTTTGGAATCGCTCATGCCGCTCTTGGCATGCTCCATCAACTGCTTGGTCGACTCATCGACCGTACCCGTCTGCTGGAGCATACCGCTCGCCGACGTCAACGAATCGGACGTAGAGCTCAAAATGCCCGCCAGCGACGAAGCATTAGCCTGAACGTCTTGCAGATCCCCAATCGAATCGCCGAGCGTCGAGGACAGGTTGGCGATAAAGTTGCTGACCTGGTCGGTGCTCATGTAATCGAGCAGGCTGGACACCGTCTTAAGACCGATGCTCGTAATGGTCTCGGTAAAAGATTCGTTAACCTGGTTCTGAACGGCGCTCGAACCCTTCTCGGTCACGATCTGCGCGATGGCGTTGGCCTTCTGATTCTCGTAAAACTCGATATCGGCATGCTTAACGTCGGTCGAAAAGAGCGTCATCATATCGGCACTAAACGTCTTAGGGATAACGACAGCCGCATAGTATGCACCCGATTTGACGCCCTCGATGGCCTTTTCTCGATCGTTGAGCACAACCCAGTCGAAGTTCTCGTTGCCGCGCAGGGTGGCGGTCACGTTTTCGCCCACGTTGACCTCGACGGGGATCAGATCGCTCTCGTAACCCTCATCGGTGTTGACCACGGCGATCTTAAGATTGCCGGTGTTGCCGTACGGATCCCAGCTGCCGGCGATGTTAAACCACGCGTACAGGCACGGTACGATAATGAGGCCCATCACGACAACCAAGCCGATTACGGAGCGAGACACGTTTTGGACATCGCGCTTAAACAGATGCAGGATGTTCTTCATTTATGCCTCACCTCCTTTGGAGTGCTTGCCGAGCGGGGCGTTCTTTTCATTCATCACAAACGTGTCATCCCCGTTCTCGGGCACATGGGCCGCATCGCGATGACCACATTGGTTGACAGCCTGAGTCTTGGGTTCAGACCCCCGCTCGCTCGCATTCAAGCCGAACATGCGACGAGCGGCCGGAATGGCGGCCGTGTGCTCGCGCATCTCGCGGCGCAGGTCCTCATCCGAAAGCGCCGAGATGCGCATCTGGGTGTTGAGGCTCGAGCGGATGTACTCGATATTGATAAGCCAGCCGCAGATGGCAATAACCGAGATGATCCAAATGACAAGCAGGATGATCTTGCCGTTATTGTCGATATCGAGAACCGTCGACAGGACAAAGAGCAGGACCTGAACGCCCACCACGGCGGCAAAACCGCCCTTGATGTAGTACGGGTAGCGATGTTCAAAGGCGACCGCATGATCGAGCAGTTCGCGACGGTACGAATCGGAATCGAGCATGACACGCATGGCCGTGCGCAGCGAGTAGCGCTGGCGCGGCAGGTCGTTGGACTCGCAGATCATCATACCCGTCGTGGAAAGCTGTTTATCAAAGAGCAGGTTAAGGTTGAGCAGCAGCGGACGCAGCTGCAGACCGATAAAGAGCGCCACGATCAAGAACACGCCCAGAATGCACAGGTTAAACAGGTAGTTAAACGAGTACATGCCGCCGACCGTCTCGCGCAGCAGATTGATGCCGTAGGTAAAGGGCAGCAGCGGGTGCAGCCACTGGAAGAAGCCGGGCATCATCTCGATGGGATACATGCCCGACGAACCCGGAATCTGCACGATGACGAGAATGACGCCGATTGCCTTGCCGATGTGCTTAAACGTAGTGGACAGCGCATAGATGATATTGACGTAGGTGAACGAGATGGCGATGCCGCCCAGCACGAACAGCAGCGGGTTGATGCACTGCACGCCAATCACCAAATCGCCTACCGTAACGATGGTGGCCTGGAGCGCGCCCAGGATCACCAGGAGCATCCAACGGCCGAAGTAGCCCTGGCGCGCCGTAAAGCTGCCAATGCCCTCGCGATCGACCTCGAGCTTGTAGATGGCGATGAGTACGTAACCGCCCACCCAAAGCGCCAGATTGGTGTAGAAGGGAGCGATGCCCGAGCCAAAGCTCTTGACCGGATAGATCGACTTGGACGTCAGCTCGACCGGAGAGGCCATGAAATCTGCCACGTCATTGACATCGACGCCCATAAGGTCGGCGAGCTCGCCCATAGACTCAGAGGTCTGCAGCGCCGCGATGTCATTGGCTGCGGTCGCAAGCTTGTCCTGGACCTTGGCAAGCGAGGAATCGGTCTGGGACAGCGTGGTCTTGGCCTGGCCGAGCGTAGCGTTAAGCTGCGAAAGCGTACCGCGCGCACTTGCAATAGTAGGCGTGAGGCCAGACACGATTCCCGTCAGATCACCCGAGACGGCGGCAAATGAATCAAGCGCGCTCGAGGCCTTCGGCAGCGCGTTTTGACCCAGGTCCGTCTGGGCCTGGCCAAGGTTGGTCGCACCGGTCTGGATTGCGTTATTGATAGCGTCGCTGGCGCCCGAGACAGCCGCGGCGTCATTCGCCATGGCGCTCGACTGCGCAGACAGACCGTCCTTGATGCTCTGAAGCTTTTCATTCTGCTCGCGGAGCAAATCGATGGTCGATACAATGCGCGCGTCAATTTCCTTGGAACCTGTCGACGTGTCATTAACGAGAATTTCCAAGTGCCCGATAACGGCCTTATTGTGGTCGATCGTCGCTTGGAGAGACTCAAGCGAGTTGTCGATGCGGGTGGTCGTAGATGTGACCGCGCCCGTCAGCTTGCCAATCGCAGCGTTCGCGGAGGCTGACGTCTTGGTGAGCGCAAGGCTGCCTTCCGAGAGTGCCTTGGAGAGCGAGGCGACAGAGTTGCCCGCCGTGGCGCGAGCCTCGCCCAGCAGGTCATTGCCCTGGGAGATCGCCTGCGTCAGCGACGGCGCCTGACCCTGCAGACCGGCAAGTGCCGCATCTGCCGAGGCAATGGAACCACTCGTCTTATCGATGGCGGCATTCATGTCGCCAATCGAATCACGCACTTCGCCCAACGTATCGGAAGCCTCTGATACCGAACCGGCCAACGAATCCTGAGTCTGGGTTGCCTTGTCCTTTAAATCGACTCCGGCATCCTTGGCAATACTGGCAACGGTCTCGCCCACCGTGGAGACAAATTCCGAGTTGATCTGCTCCTCGATGGTGTTTGCACCGGTGTCGGTAACCTTGGGCGCAATAGCGCTCTTCTTCTCATTGACGTAGTACGTAAGCTTGGGCTGATGGTAGTTGCCGTCGAGCATCGAAACCAGGTTATCCGAGAAGTTCTTGGGGACTACGATGGCCGCATAGTACTCACCGCTCTCGACGCCCTCTTTGGCATCGGCCGCAGAATCGACGAAGGTCCAGCCCAGCTGATCGTTCTCCTTGAGCTGATCGACGACCTGATCGCCCGCGTTGAGCTCGCCCACCAGGTCGTTTTGGGTGCCCCGATCGTTGTTGGCGATGGCAATCTTGATGCCCTGGGTGTTTCCGTACGGATCCCAGTTGGCCACGATGTTGTACCAGGCATACAGCGAGGGAATAACGCACACGCCAAGGGTAACCACCAAGGCGACGGGGTTCACAAGCAGTCGCTTAATGTCGCGCTTAAATATCGCAAAGGAGACCTTTGCATTGGATAGTTTGCTGCCGAGACTCACGCTTGGACCATCCATCCTGTCGTTGAATCGAATCGTACTATCGACAACCATTGTAGTAGGCGCTTTAACGTCTCAAAGCACAATGGTGTTGAGTTTTGCGGGTAGCAATATACTACGAAGATGAGTTAACGTACAGTTGTACAGTATCTTAAATTTCAGCAGGTCACAAAACCACAACCCGCACAAATAAATGATCCCTTGGGGACGGAGGGATCATTCAAAAGGAAACGAGAGTGGAAAATCTCTCACTTCAAGCCCGCATTCGAGCCAAAAGTGGGAGATTATCCACTCTCGTTCTAATCTAGTTACGGTGCCGTATCCCCGAACTACATCAAGTTGCAAACAGCCGCCGCGAAGGCTACGGGATCCTCGGGGAGGATGCCCTCGACCAGCAGGGCCTGATCGTAGAGCAGACCAGAGTACTGCTTGATCTTGTCGGCGTCGCCTGCCTTCTGGGCAGCGACAAGCTTGTCAAAGACCGGGTGCTTGGCGTTGAGCTCGAGTACGCGCTGGCTCTTGGGCATACCGTCGGGCGTACCCTCGGGACCCTTCTGGAGCACCTTCTCCATCTCGAGCGAAAGCGGGCCCTCGGTGGTAATGCAGGCGGGGGCATCGGTCAGGCGCGCGGAGACGGCAACCTTCTCGACCTTGTCGCCGAGCGCCTCCTTCATGGCGTTAAAGAGGTCCTCGTTCTCCTTGGTGGCGTCCTCGGCCTCCTTCTTCTCGTCATCGGTCGCCAAGTCAAGATCGCCGGTGGCAACGTTCTTAAGCTCCAGGTGACGATCTTCGACCTCAGGCTCGGCACCATCGGCAACTGCCTTCTCGGCAGCCTCGCGAGCAGCGTCATCCTCGTAGACCTTGGGCATATCGGCAGCCACGTACTCACGCATGGCCTGGAAGGTGAACTCATCCACGTCCTGCGTCAGCAGCAGTACATCGTAGCCGCGGTCGAGCACGCCCTTCACGACGGGCATCTTGGCCAGACGCTCGCGCGAATCGCCGGCGGCATAGTAGATTGCCTTCTGGCCCTCGGGCATGCCCTTGGCATACTCGGCAAGGGTGATCATCTTCTGCTCCTTGGCAGACCAGAACAACAGCAGGTCGGCGAGCTCGTCGGCCTTCATGCCGTAGCTCGAGTAGATGCCGTACTTAAGACCGCGACCAAAATTCTCAAAGAACTTCTCGTATGCCTCGCGGTCGTTGTCGCGCATGTCCTCGAGATCGGCGGTAATCTTCTTCTCCACACGCTTGGCAATGGCCTTGAGCTGACGGTTCTGCTGCAGCGTCTCACGCGAAATATTGAGCGTCACGTCGGCAGAGTCCACAACACCGCGCACAAAGTTGTAGTAGTCGGGCAGCAGGTCGTCGCACTTCTCCATAATCAGCACGTTGGAGCTGTAGAGCGCCAGGCCCTTCTCGTAGTCCTTGCTGTACAGATCGAACGGGGCGCGACCCGGCACAAACAGCAGTGCATCGTACTCAAGCGTACCCTCGGCATGGAAGCTGATGGTGCGCGCGGGATCGTCAAAGTCGTGGAACGTGGACTTATAGAACTCGTTGTAATCCTTCTGCTCAACGTCGGAGCTGCGCTTTTTCCAGATCGGCGTCATGGAGTTGATGGTCTCGAGCTCCTGATAGTCCTCGTACTCGGGCTTATAGTCGTCGCCGGCGTCCTCGGGCTTGGGCTTCTGACGACTCTTGCTCACCATCATCTGGATCGGGTAGCGCACATAGTTGCTGTACTGCTGAATCAGGCTCTTGAGGCCCCACTCGGTCAGGAAGCGATCGTAGGTCTCGGCCTCGCCATCGGCATCGAGCTTCTCGTTCTCGCGCAGCGTCAGGATGACATCGGTACCGTGCTCAGCACGCTCGCCATCCTCGATGGTGTAGCCCTCAAGACCGTCGGATTCCCACACATGGGCGACATCCTCGCCGTAGGCGCGGCTGACGACCTTCACATGGCTGGCGACCATAAAAGCCGAGTAGAAGCCCACGCCAAACTGACCGATGATGTCGACATCGGAGCCCTGCTGCTCGGCGTTCTCGGTCTTAAACTCCTCGGAGCCGGAATGGGCGATGGTGCCCAGATTGCGCTCCAGCTCCTCGGCGGTCATGCCAATGCCGTTATCCGAGATGGTAATGGTGCGGGCGTCTTTATCAAAGGAGACGCGAATGGCCAGGTCGCCCTGGTCGATCTTGACGCTCGGGTCCTGCAGGCTCTTAAAGTTGAGCTTGTCGACGGCGTCGCTCGCGTTAGAGATAAGCTCGCGCAGGAAGATTTCTTTATTGGTGTAGATGGAGTTGATCATGAGGTCGAGCAGTTTTTTGCTCTCGGTCTTAAATTGACGCATGTGCAGTCCTTTCGCGCTACCCCTGTCCGCAAAAACGGCTCGGTCGCCCGAGCCGCATCGCAGACCTGCTATCTTCAGACTTAGATTTTATAACCCATTAACGCGCATATATACATACGGAATCGAAAAACTGTATGTCCGAGCGCTCTGATGCGCCAATTGCCAAGGAGTGTCCCAAACTGCCGGCAGGAAAGGAACGTTCCTATCTGCCATCTACGCGCTTGGCCATCCAGGCATGAGGCTGGCCCTCGTCTTCGTAGTCCACCGGGGCAATCTGCGTGTAGCCCGCCTTGGCATAGAGCGGCAGCACGTATTCCTGAGCATGCAGCTTAATGAGCTTGGCGCCGGCATCACGCGCGCACGTATCACTGGCCTCGACAATCTTGCTCGCCAAACCGCGACGGCGCATGCTCGGCAGCACGGCCACGCGCCCCATAATGTAGGTCTCCCCCGCCGCGACACCTTCGTCCAAGTCGCACGCCGGCGACACCGGAGCCTCTGCGTCAGCCGCGCGCTCAAGCTCTTCGGGAAACACGCGCGAGCAACCGGCAAGCTCGCCGTCTACATAGAGCGTCACATGAATGCAGTTCGGATCCTCGTCGATAGCGTCGAACTCATTCTCGTAGCCCTGCTCGTCCATAAAAATGACGCGGCGCACCAACGCCGCGTCATCAAAGCATCCCGTCTTAAGTTGGATATCCATGGCTGCCCTTTCATTCAATGCGAACGTTAGGGACAGATTTTAGCGAAAATGAGCTCCGCGTACGCTAAACTTCGCGCGAGCCTTCGCCAGGCAGTCGTAATGACCCACGTTATGGGCATCGCTCGCGATGAAGCTGTACAGGTTCTGATCGAACAGGCGCTGTGCCGGCTTTTTCTCGCGACCAAAGCGACCGCCGGCAATAAAGTCCGCCGAAGCCTGCAGCTTGCAGCCCATATCGACCAGGCGCTCCGCCACGCTTACATCCTTTTGAACCGCACGATAGCGCTCAGGATGAGCGATGATCACCTGGTAGCCACGGCACTGCAAATCGTAAATCGTGTTCTCGTACTCTCTAAACGCATACGCATCGGCATGTGTCGAAAGCTCGAGCAGAAACTCGTTGGTTCCATCGAAATGCAAGTGCTCCGCGGCATCGATACCAAGTTCAACGAGCTTTCGATGGTTGACCTCGAAGCCCATCTGGAGCGGAAAACCGTCAGCGTTATCACGCAGCAGCTCAAAGGCATCCCACATCTTGTCGTAATCAAAATAGGGATCACGGCAGTGAGGAGTGCAAACGATTCTGGTTACACCGGCCCGCTTGGCAGCCTCGAGCATCGCCAAGCTCTCATCGAGATCGGCGGCGCCGTCGTCTACACCCGGCAAGATATGGCAATGAATGTCACGCATAGGTCAGCCTTAATCAACTAAACGTTTGCTCGGTTGGTGAAGATGCCCTTTTTGGAAGTCCCCTGATCGTCGGAGCCCTTCTTAACCTTCTTACCGTCCTTGGTGTAGTAGGAGTAGTAGTACTCGCTGGTCTCGGTCTCGCAGTAGTTCATGACGGTACCGATGAGCTTGACCTTCTCGGACTTCTTAAGCTGGCCGATAGCGTTGAGTGCCTCCTCGCGCTTGGTGAAGTCCTCGCGCACCACGAACAGCGTACCGTCGGTCAGGCTGGCAATCTCGGCAGCATCGATGAAGGTGCCGACCGGGGGAGCATCAAAGATGACGTACTGGAACTTGGCGGACAGTGCCTTTACCAACTTGGCAAAGCGGTGAGAGACGATGATGTCGGCAGGATTGGGAATATGCGGCTCGGCATCGAGGAAGTAGAAGTTCTTCTGACCCGTCTCGACAATTGCCTGGTCAATGGAGATCTGCTCGGAAAGGACCGCATAGAGTCCGCCGCGCGAACGAACGCCGAGCATATCGGCAAGGGACCTGCGACGCATATCAGCCTCGACCAGGAGCACGGACTTGCCGCTGGTGGCGATAGCTTGGGCAAGGTTAATGGAAACCGTAGACTTGCCCTCGTTGGGAATCGAGGAGGTAACGGTGATGGTGCGAATGGGGTCGTCCACGCTCGCAAAGCGGATGTTGGCCAGAAGGGTCTTGGCGGCATTCTGTACAACGAGCTTGTCAGTGTTCTTTGCCTTAGCCATGCCTATTTACCACCTTTCATAGCCGGAATTCGGCCAACAACGGGAATGCCCAGGAGTTCTTCTGCCTCTTCGGCACCGCGGATGCGGGTATTGAGCATGTCTGCCAAAACGACATAGGCAACTGCGATAAAGATGCCCGCGAGGAACGCGACAGCAACGTACAGCATACGCTTGGGACCGCTGGGGGCTTCGGGGGTCTTAGCCTCGTCGATAACGTTGATGCTCTGGGCAGCGCCGACGTTCTGAGCGACCGTACTCACCGAGCTGGCTATGGCCTTTGCGACCTTAGCCGTCTCCTTGGCATCGGTGCCGGTAACCGAAAGCGTAATGACACGCGTGGTGGTCTCGGAGGAAACAGACACCTTGTAGTCATCCAGATCGGTGAGGCCCAGTTCATTGGCTGCGCCGCTCTTAACGCTATCGCTATCCAGCAGCGTGGCGATATCGTTGGAAAGCATCTGGCTCGCCGAGAGATCGTTGTAGCTCATCTGACCGCTATCGTCGGTTTTGGCGAGAATGTACATGCTCGTCGTCGCGGTGTAGGTGTTGTCCATCGCAACGAAGGACACGATGCCCATGGCGATCGCGCAGACCACCGGAAGGGTGATGACCAGCTTAAGGTGCTTCTTCAGCAGCTGGAACAGTTCGAGAAGGGTCATGCAGCTTGCCTTTCATTTCCCCAGTTCGGATTGACAAAACTGTCCGTATGTTATCGCATCTTTTTACCGAGACCAAACTCTATACATAAGAAACAGGCTCTCCTGTAAAAATGTCGGAAGCAATCGTAAAATTGCACAACAACGCCGCACCCGAAAGTCAAATGCGGCGTCTGCATCAATATCTATGTTGTATCGCTATGCGAATGGCTCGTCCTGCCGTATGGGAAACGTCACCGTAATGGTGGTTCCCACGCCCAACTCGCTCGACAGATCGAGCGTGGCGTGATGATACAGGGCCGCATGCTTGACAATTGCAAGCCCCAGACCGGTTCCGCCGCGCGCCTTGGACCTACTCTTGTCCACGCGATAGAACCGCTCAAATACCTTGCCCTGTTCTTCAGGCGCGATACCGATTCCCGTGTCGGCGACCGCAAGGAACGGATGGCCTTCGTCGTTGGTGCCGCACTGCAGCGTAACCGCACCGCCGGGTCGATTGTAGCGGATGGCGTTGCTCGCCAGATTATAGATGAGCTCGTCAATCAAGCGCGACACGCCTTCGATGACCACAGGCTTGGTCTCATGACTTATCGTCACATTCGCCTGACGGGCGACCTGTTCAAGACGCTGCTCAACCGCGTAGATGGCACGCGAGAGCTCAATAGGCTCCGTGGAACCAATGGGCACCGCCTCGCCCTCAGTTGCACGCTCGGCCTCGTCCAAGTTAGACAGCGTAAGGATGTCGTTGACAAGCGCTGCCAAGCGGCCCGCCTCACGATAGATGCGACCGCCAAAGTTGCGCAGGTCGCCCTCGCCCTCGACCATGCCGTTTGCGATGAGCTCGGCATAGCCCGAAATCGCCGTAAGCGGCGTCTTGAGCTCATGGGTGATATTCGCCGTGAACTCGCGGCGCATACGGTCGTTGTCCGCTAGCACCGCCATTTGGCGCTTGAGTTCCTGGCGCTGCGACTCAATACGCTCAAGCATGGGGACCATCTCGGCATAGGCGTGCTCATAGCTACGGCGCGGGTGGTCCAAATCCACCTCTTGCAAAGGCGCGATGATGGCACGGGACTCGCGGCGCGCCATAAAAAACGAGAGTACCGCACCCGCTGCTGCGATAAGCAGCATCGGCGCCACCATCGACAGCAAAATCGCCGCAACGCCAGGCTGGGCCTGCGCCAAGCGGACAACCTGGCCGTTATCAAGGGCGACGGCGCGATACAGCATAATCTCGTCGAGCGTAGAGCTTGCGCGCTCCGCGGAACCCAAACAACTCTTAAAGGCCTCGATGACCTCGGGGCGATCGCCATGGTTGGGCAGTGTGGAAGGCGACGCCTCGTTGTCGTAGGCAACCGATCCATCCTTGTTAATCAGCGTGATGCGCAAGTCCTCTCGATCGAGGCTACGCAAGAACGGGATGGGCTCCTGCTGCTCGTCGAGGGCGGCAGCAATGAGCTCGGTTTCTTGCGCCAGGTTGGCACTCGTGGCATCCGCCAAGGTGTTTTGCACAAAGAACGCACCCAGCACCGTAAACGCCACGATAACCGCCATGGCGCAGACAAAGATCGTCACAAAAACGCGGTGCGACAGCGTATGTTTTCCCTGGGGGGCGAAGACCACGGGTTACTCCTCCGATGCGGTGGCCGCGGTGTCGTCACCTTCGGCACCATCACCGGCAGAAGGCTCGGCCAAGCGGTAGCCCACGCCGCGCACGGTCTCGATGGCGCTGGCATGCTCGCCCAGTTTTTGGCGAAGCGTCTGCACGTGCACGTCAACGGTGCGCGAACCGCCGTCGAAGTCCCAGCCCCACACGCTCTGCAGCAACGACTCGCGGGTAAAGACCACGCCGGGCTTGCGCATGAGGTACTCGAGCAGGTCGAACTCGCGCAGGGTGAGCTTAAGCGACTCGCCGGCAACAGTCACCTCACGATGGCTGGGCGAGAGCACAATGTCGCCCACGCTGAGCACATCGCTTGCCTGTTTGACCATGCCGCCGCGACGCAGCAGTGCGCGGCAGCGGCTGGCGAGCTCCATGAGCGAAAACGGCTTAGTCAGGTAATCGTCGGCACCGCCATCGAGCGCCATCACCTTGTCGAGCTCGGTATCCTTGGCGGTAAGCATCATGATGGGCACCGTCGCCGTCAGGCGATCGGCACGCAGTCGACGCATAATCGCCAAGCCATCGGTATCGGGCAGCATGATGTCGAGCAGGACGGCATCGGGTACCCGTCGCGCCACGGCAGCCTTAAACTCACCGTCGCACGAAAAGCCTTCGGCCTCAATCCCCTGCTTGCGCAGCGCATAGACCGTCAAATCCCTGATGTTGTCATCGTCCTCGACGTAATAGATCATGTTGAACCCCTTTGCGGCCGGCATGACCGCATCTTAACCCTAAAGGTACCTTTACTAGATGGTATCAGCCAAAACGCCCCGTCAAATAATCCGCCGTGCGCGGATCGGTCGGATTCTTGAAGAGTTGCGCGGTGGGCGCGTGCTCCACCAGCTCACCCAGCAAAAAGAATGCGACCGAATCGGAGATACGCGCCGCCTGCTGCATATTGTGCGTAACGACCACGAGCGTGCAGGTCTCTTTGAGCTCGCAGGCCAGCTGCTCCACCACCAGCGTCGACACAGGGTCGAGTGCCGAGGTCGGCTCGTCCATCAGCAGAATGTCGGGCTGCACGGCAAGTGCGCGGGCGAAGCACAGACGCTGCTGCTGGCCGCCCGAAAGACCCAGACCCGACTCTTTGAGCTTGTCCTTGACCTCATCCCATAGCGCAGCGCGACGAAGGGAGTCCTCGACCAGCTCATCCAGCGCAGCGCGATCGCGCACACCCATACCGCGCGGACCATACGCGACGTTGTCGTAGATGCTCATGGGAAACGGGTTGGGGCGCTGGAACACCATGCCCACGCGCTGGCGAAGGCGGCAGATGTCGTAGTCGCCCAGGATATCTTGACCATCGAGCGCAATCTTGCCCTCGATGCGGCAGTCCTTGATGCCGTCGTTCATGCGGTTAAAGCAGCGCAGCAACGTGGACTTTCCGCAGCCCGAAGGCCCGATGAACGAGGTAATCTGCTTGTCGCGGATCTTGATATTCACGTCCTTGAGCGCATGGTGGTCGCCATAGAACAGGTCGAGGCCCTCAACATCGATTCGCGTCGGCGAGGCGGCAAGATCCTCTGCCGTGGGGCGAGTCGCATCCCCAACCTCGCGCTCGTGCGCGGCCTCGGCCTGCGCTTTCATGAGTTCTTCAAGCTCCGTGGGCTCCACAGCCGCAGCAGCCGTCATACCGCATACCTCCACATCGATATCAATTCAGCAGTATCGATAGTAGGAATCGCGGCTCATATGCACGTGAGCGCATTGTCAAGTGTTTGTAAGGGCACACTGGCTATGCGGCGGGCAGCTCGATGGTGAATATCGTGTGTTCGGGCGTCGATTCACATGCAACGGTACCGCCGTGCGCGCATACGATCTCCTTGGCGATGGCAAGCCCCAGTCCAGCGCCGCCGCGATTGGTCGCACGCGCCGCATCCAGGCGATAGAACTTCTCAAAGATCACCTTGAGCTTTGCCTCAGGGATGGGATCGCCCTGATTGATAAAGCGCACGCGCACGCCACCGCCGCCCCGGCGTCTGGCCTCGATCGTGATGGTCGAGCCCTCATAGCTATAGGCAATAGCGTTTTTCATGATGTTGTTGAACACGCGAGCCATTTTGTCGCCATCCACGAGCACCGTCAGGTCCTCGCGAATATCAACTTGGACTTCCTTATGCTGCTCGTTGAGGATGGGATAGAACTCGTCAGCCACCTGAGCCAGCAGCAACCCCAGATCAACATAGCCGCGCGTGAGCACGATATCGTGGAAGTCAAAGCGCGTGATATCGAAGAACTCTTCGATGAGCGTATCGAGCCGGTGCGCCTTGTCGAGCGCCACGCCCGTAAAGTGCGCACGTTGCTCAACCGGCAGCTCGGGAGCCTCTTGCAGCAGCGAAAGATAGCCCACCACACTGGCAAGCGGGGTGCGTAGGTCATGTGCCAAGTACGTGACCAGATCGTCCTTGCGATGAGATTCGTCACGCAAGGCCTGTTGCACCTTGCGCTCACGGTCACGCACGCGGTTAAGGGCGCCCTCGACCTCCAAGAAGTCGCCGTCGATGTTGTCCCAGGTGTCGGGGTGATCGATCAGGCGATCTTGAATACGAGCAGCCAGCACACAATCGGCATGCTGCTCGCCCTGCTCGTAGCCCTGGTAGTACAGGGCGCGGCCGCACAAGAACAGCACGCACGCGGCAAGCGCCAGCACAAAGCCAAGCATGTTGAATACAAAGCCGGCATCGAACAGCACCGGCCCTTCGATGCCGCCGAGCGCCATGGCGCCAATCGCCAACGTCATGGCCCACGCGGCGCCGCCAATCACCACGCAGCGGCACACGATCTCAAATCGATCGATCAGCAAAAAGCCAACAAGCAGCACCGCCAAGATTCCAGCGATGTTATCGATGCCAATCAGCAGCAGGCTCAGCAAAAAGAGCAGCACCGTTGCAAGTGCGCGGTTGTCGACGACTGACCTCACGTATTCAAAGAGTCGATCGGGCACCTCGAACGCTTGCCTATCGTCTTTTGTCATATCAAGATCCTCACAAGCGAAAAGCGTTATTCGATTATGTAGCCGACGCCCCAGACGTTTTTGATAAAGCGCGGCTTTTGTGCGTCGTCGCCGATCTTTTCGCGCAAGTGGCGAATGTGCACCATCACCGTATTGTTGGAGCCGGGCATAAAGTCCTCGTTCCATACCGCGCGGAACAGGTCCTCCACGGCCACCACACTGCCGCGATGCTCGACCAGATACAGCAAGATTGAATACTCGGTGGGTGTGAGGCGTACCGGTGCACCGTCCACCGTCACGGAACGAGCGTCGCGGTTGATCTCCAAGCCGTCGAGCTGAATGGTCGGCGACTCGGCCGCCTGTGCACGGCTACCGTAGCTGGTGTAGCGGCGAAGCTGAGCGTGCACGCGCGCGATGAGCTCCAGCGGGCGGAACGGCTTGACCACGTAATCGTCCGCGCCAAGCGAAAGGCCCTCGATCTTGTCTTGCTGGGCATCGCGCGCCGTCAGCATGATCACGGGATAGGTATGGCTGGAACGGATCGTACGCAGCAGCTCAAAGCCATCGATATCGGGCAGCATGACATCCAGCAGCGCCAGATCGAACTCCTGCTCCAAGATTGCCTTGGCAGCATCAGCCCCGCTATAGGCAATCTGGACGTCAAAGCCTTCTTTTGTAAGGTAGATGCCAACTAGGTCGGCAATGGCCTTCTCGTCATCAACTACCAAAATGCGCTCGTTCATGCGTGCTCCTCTCGCGCTCCATTATGCCCGAGGCGACGCACGCCACACACAACAAGCGTGGGTGATTAAGTCGGCCTTAAGCACCCTTGTGCCCGTTCGGGTGCGGATGTGGGCCACGCGCGCACGCGATGACCGCCGACGCCGGCAAACGATATACTCTAGTTCCAGAAGAGACCATCCCGTCGAAAGCGAAATCCGTGAAGTCCCTCACCTCTTTTGCAAAGCGCTCAGCCCAGCTTGCCGCCGGCTTTGTCTGCGCTATCGCCCTTGCCGCTGGCGCGCCCACCGTCGCCGGCGCCCAAGTGCTCACGACCGACAATGTTTGCGGCAAAACCGCCGATGCGCGCGGCATCACGGCCGAAAACCTGCCCGATATCGATGCGACCAATGCCCTCGTCATGGGCAAAGACGGCACCGTCTACTATGCCCGCGACGCCGATGAACAGGTCAAGATTGCCTCGATCACCAAGGTCATGACCGCAATCCTAACCGTCGAGAATTGCAAGATGGACGAGAAGGTCACAGTGAGCAACGCCGCGGCCACCGTGGGTAATTCGACCGCCGGCTTGCTCGAAGGCGACGAGCTTACCGTGGAGCAGGCACTGCGCGGCCTGATGATTCCCTCGGGCAACGACGCCGCCATCGTGCTCGCCGAATATGTGGGCAAGAAGATCGACCCTAAGACCAAAGACGCCGAGGCCACATTTGTGAAGGCCATGAACGAGCGCGCTAAGAAGCTCGGCTGCACCGGTACGCTTTTTGAAAACCCGCATGGTCTGGACTTTGATGAGTGGGCTGGCGATATGCACTCAACCGCACACGACGTAGCGCTGATGATGCAGGAGGCCATGAAAAACGACACGATCCGCGAGGTCGTAGCGAGCGAGGATTCCTGGATCGAGGTCACGGGCGCCGACGGCACCGACCATTCGCATTCCATGGACACGCATAACTATTTGCTGGGCCAAGATGGCAACATCGGTGGCAAGACCGGCACCACCGACGATGCAGGCTATTGCTTTACGAGTGCCTACAACCGCGATGGCGACGAGATCTACACCGTCGTTTTGAACTCCACTACCACCGACCAGCGCTTTACCGATACCGCAACCCTTGCCAATTGGTACTACGGTCACAAGGTGACGGTCGCGATCGCCAACACGCAGGAAAAGACCGCCAACGACAACCCGCTTATGGCACGCATTAGCCAGACAGATTGGACGGACAAGACGATCGACGCCACGCTCGCCGACCCCACGGCGCAAGCGACCGTGCTTTCCCTTGCCGGCGAGGTGACCGAAAAGGTTAGCTACGACGATCTTTCGGGCACGGTGCATGTGGGCGACAAGGTGGGCAGCGTTACGCTCAAGCAAGACGGCACCAAGATCGCCGTCATGGACCTGGTTGCTGACGAGGAAGGCGCAGGGCCGAATCCCATTGAGTGGCTCCTTGTGAAGCTCGACCGCCTGGGCCGCCGCATCGACAACCGCCCACTCACGGCAGAAAGCGAGACCGTCGCCAAGGCGCCCGAGATGTAAGATCGAAGAACAATACACTCGCTGAAAGGAGGTGTCCGAAAGGATGCCTCCTTTTTTTGAGGGTTCGAATCCCCAGCGCCCTTTCTCGATAATAAAAAAGGGCCCCCGATGGGACCCTTCTTTAAAGTTAAACTGGCGGAGAGCTGGGGATTCGAACCCCAGATGCCCTTTTGGGGCATACTCGCTTAGCAGGCGAGCACCTTCGGCCTCTCGGTCAGCTCTCCGTAACAGCCGTTCTATAGTAACCAAACAGCCAAGGATGGGCAAGAGGAAATTTTCTAATTGCCTAGCATCCTTTCCTCCTTGGAGGCTTCGCCTACCCCAGCGAGCGGTTGAGGGAGCCGAGCTCGTCGTTGCCCATGGTGCGCCACATTTGGAAGATGCAACCGCGTGCCAGGAAAAAGAAGCCGTTGTCGACCAGTTGTACAGCGGCATCTGCCAGCTGATTCGTCACGGCGGACACTGGCGGCAGCTCGAGTCCAGCCTTGCGGATGGTCTCGACCGCCTCCTCGAACGTCGGAGGCTCGCTGACGCCCATCTCATTCATAAGGCCCTGCATTTCTTCCAGCGCACTACTGCCCGATTCCTCACCGCGCGGCACCAGACGGTAACAAGCCAGCGCTAGGTCGAGCTGATCGCAATTCCAATAGGCAAACGCCAAGCGATAGAACAGGTAGCCGATTGCAGAACGATCGCTGGCAATACGTAGGCCGTGGCGCGCCACCTCGATAATCTCGTCAAAGCGCTCCAGACGCGCAAGAACGTTGATGAGCGCAAAGTGCGATTGCATGGACGAGCGCGCCAGATCGTAAAGATGGCGCACCTCGGGCAGCGCTCGTTCAAAGTCCTCTTGCTCGGCGTAAAAGCTGCAGATCTCGTGCTGGGCAAAGTACAACGCATCAGGCGCACGAAGGATTCGCACAGAGCGGTCTTCTTCCAACACCGGTAGCACCATGCGCACCAGCTGGTTATCGCAAAACTGTGTTTGAACCAGACCTGTCGCTAAAAGCTCGGCGACGGCGCACTTAGCCTCCAACTCCTCGACAAGACGAGAAAAGCCTTCAAAAGCACCTGTACGGTCGACTTTTGCCTGCTCGCGCAATTCAACAACACGGGCCACGTATGGGTCGTCGTCCTCTTCCATGACCTCCAACTCGTCAGCCTTATCGGCAAGCAGCAGATCGCGCAGCGCCGGCGGCAGCGCGCGATGGTCATCACGCGGACGAGCATGAACCTCCGCAGGCTCAATCGTCTCCGGAGCGGTTGACTCATACGCCTCAAGCACACGCTTGCACGGCATATCGTCCATGTCCATGCTCTCAAGATCCTTGGCGACAGGCACGCAATCGGCCAGATAGGCCGCGCGCCCAAAGAAATACGTTGCGACAACGCGCTCGCCCTGCTCACTGTCGGGAGCAGCAATCTGCACATAGCAGCGCGTGATGCAGGTGCCCGCGGCAAAACACGCTGCCGCAAGCGTGAGTGCCACACGTGCATCGTGCTCCGCGGCCCAGATCGCGCGCATGTCCTCGTCCAGCTCGCGCCAGGCGTCATCCTGAGCGTCGTATTCACGTTGCGGCATGGCATCAACGACAGACCGCCCAAACCGAACGAGCATAATCCCCTCGGCAACGTTTGCCCGATAGGTATAGTCGAGCCGTGTGACCACGTTAAGCGCCTCGACAATACGCGCGAAGCGGGTACGCACATCCCACTCACCGCCCGGCTGGCAAGCCACCGTACCCGGTTTGCCCCACGGGTTATCGCTCGAGGCCGTATCGAGCAGTCGGGGAACATCGTTGGTCGTCTTGGCGATATGCCACGCATCAAAGAGCGCGCAGCCCTCAAGGCTCGGCGAGGATGCCGCAGGGGCCAATCCGGCCCCGATGCGCTCGAGGATGCCGGAGAGGCGGTTGAGACGGCACTCGATGGCAAGCAGCATGTCAATCTCGCCCTGGTCCAGCAGGCTACGATCAAAATTGAGATAGAACAGCTTCGACCGGTCGATGCGCGCTAGGCTCATTTCGGACTTGGCGGCAATGGTGCGCAGACGGGGCAAGTCGACCTCGCTCATAAGGGCGGCGGCATAACGCTCGATACCGCTCGGATTCTCGGTATGGTCAACGCGGTAGAGCAGCGTCTCGATAGCGTCAGGTAGCGGTGCCGTGTTAAAGCCCAAAAACACCTCGACCGGCTCGGGCAACTTTACGAGCTTGATCTTGTCGACAACGTTTTGCATGTCCGCATCGAGACCGTCGGCGTCCGCCGTGTTCGCAATAGCGCTTTCGGAGTTGGCAAATATCACGTAGCGCAGGAACATCGAGGCCATGAACTCGCCGTAAGGAAGGGCGCGGGTCGAATTCCATGTCTCGTGGTCGGACTGTTCGCGCATGGGACCTTCGGGAGAGCCGGCAGTTTGCGCACACGCGCGCATTGCACCGTTGGCTTCCCTTACCATAATCTCACCAATACTGGAATCCGACTCGTCAAGGACCAGTTCCATGTCGGGATCGTTGAGCAGCGGAGCCTCGCTGACGGGGCGGTCCACCTTGTACACCTCACCCGAAACGCTTACGTAGCCCAAAAGCGACACATGACTTTTGCCAACGAATTCGACGACATAACAAGATTCATGCTGGTCCTCGCCAAAGAGTTTCCAGACCACGCCATATGAGCGCCCCGCAGGCTGCTCGGGCATCGCCGGAAAGCGCTTCTTGGGATCGAGAAACCTGAGCTTGTATGTCGGACGCTCTGCCACGAAGTATCACCCTGATCGGTCGCTTGAAGAAGGAGTGGTCACGGATGGGCCGCGACACCTACTCGAAATCTTACACGAGTCGATAAGAAATCGTCCGCTTCACGCCCGCGCCTCGACCGAGGTTCGAATCCATGCAGTGCTTACGTAAAAGAAAAGCCCCCGTTGCCGGGAGCTTTAATCTCAAATGGTGCGGCGTATAGGATTCCGCGCATCCGCTGCGCGGATCCGCACCGGCTTCGCCCGCCTGCCGGCGCGCTCGCCCGCTCGCTAAAAACGCCCCGCGTTTTCTTGGCGCTCGCGCCTCGACCGAGGTTCGAATCCATGCAGCGGCGACATAAAAGAAAAGCCCCCGTTGCCGGAGGCTTCAAGTTCAATTGGTGCGGCGTATAGGATTCGAACCTATGACGTTCTGATTCGTAGTCAGACCCTCTATCCAGCTGAGGTAACGCCGCGACTTGTTGATTATTATGCACATGGACTGAATAATCGTCAAGCGTTTTTCAAAAAAAGTTATTGAATTTGATTTTTACTCATTTTAATCACTTGATGCGATCTTCGACGCATCGCGATATAAAAAAGCCCCCGTTTCCGGAGGCTTAAAACTCAATTGGTGCGGCGTATAGGATTCGAACCTATGACGTTCTGATTCGTAGTCAGACCCTCTATCCAGCTGAGGTAACGC
>CABUXL010000024.1 GCA_902495525.1 uncultured Collinsella sp. | reverse complement strand
TCGTCATGTTGGCCATACCAGGCCCTCCTTGCATGCAAATCAGATAAAAAGAAGGGCCACCCGAAGGTGACCCTTGTGTCCAAACGAGTGGACAGACGCTGCGATCTTCTTAGCGCTTCTCGGGGATGCGAGCAGCCTTGCCCACCTTGTCGCGGAGGTAGTACAGCTTGGCGCGACGGACGCGACCATGACGAACGACCTCGAGCTTGGCGATCTTGGGGCTATGAAGCGGGAAGGTACGCTCAACACCGACACCGAAGGACATCTTGCGGACGGTGAAGGTCTCGCGGGCACCGGCGCCGGCCATGCGGATGACGTCGCCCTGGAAGACCTGGATGCGCTCGCGGTCGCCTTCCTTAATGCGGTAGTGAACCTTGACGTTGTCGGCGACGCGAACCTGAGGAATGTCCTCGCGGATCTGCTGACGCTCGATTGCGCGGATGTAATCCATGTGCAATTCCTTACTCTTCTAGAGGTGCCGTACCACCTTGGCCGGCACGTAGTTGAACAAACGTATTTGAGTATACACGCGCGGGTTTCTGCTGCAAGAACAATTTTTTACGCAGACAAAAAGACAAAACCCGCACATGATAACCGCCCGCCTCACGAATGAGGCGGGCGGCATGAAGGGGGCTACGCTAGGCGTCTATACCCAAAACGTTAGGCGGAGCGCTTCGCCTCGAGCTTGGCCTGGGCGGCAGCCAGGCGTGCGAGGGGCACGCGGTAGGGCGAGCAGGACACATAGTCCACATCGGCCACGTTAAACAGGCCCTTGATGGACTTGGGGTCGCCGCCGTGCTCGCCACACACGCCAAAGTGCATGCCGGGGTTGGTGGCGCGACCCTTCTCGACGGCCATGCGCACCAGCTCGAGTACCGCAGAGTCGCTGGTCTCGAAGGGGTTATCCTTCAAGATCTTCTTGTGCATGTACAGCGGGATGAACTTGGCCTCGGCATCGTCGCGGGAGAAGCCGAAGGTCGTCTGCGTGAGGTCGTTGGTGCCAAAGCAGAAGAAGTCGGCATGATGGGCGATCTCGTCGGCGACCATGCAGGCACGCGGCAGCTCGAGCATCGTGCCCACGGGAATATTGAGCTCGACGCCTTCCTCGGCGGAAACCTCGGCGATCACGCGCTCGATGACCTCGCGGGTCTGGACATGCTCCGCCGTGATGGAGACGAGCGGGACCATAATCTCGGGACGCGGGTCGACGCCTTCCTTGATAAGGCGGGCAGCAGCCGTTGCCACGGCACGGACCTGCATGAGCGGCAGATCGCTAAAGACGACGGACAGGCGCACGCCGCGTAGGCCGAGCATGGGGTTCGACTCGACCATGCCGTCGATACGACGCAGGCGGGTGCGCAGGACGGCAAGCTCTTCCTCGCTGGCGCCAGCGGCTTCCTTCTTGGTGATGGCGACCTCGAGCTCGCGAGGATTATCCAGGAACTCATGAAGCGGCGGATCGAGCAGGCGAACGACCACGTCGCGACCGGACATAGTCTTGAACATCGCCAGGAAGTCCTCGGTCTGAACCTTGAGCAGGTCGGCCAGGGCCTGCTGCTTCACGGTCTCATCGTCAGACAGGATAAAGCTCTGGATGATGTTCTTACGGTCGCCCAGGAACATGTGCTCGGTGCGGCACAGGCCGATGGCCTCGGCACCAAACTCGAGGGCGAGCTCAGCGTCCTCAGGGTTGTCGGCGTTGACGCGCACGTGGTTGGCGTGGCCATCGGTCTCGTCCAGACGAATCTCGTCGGCCCAGGACAGGATGGTGTCCAGGTCGCCGGTGAGCTCAGCCGAAACCAGATCAACGGCGCCGTCGACGACGATGCCCTGAGTACCGTCGATGGAGATGATGTCGCCCTCATGCAGCACGCGGTCACTGCCCTCGATGTGCACGACCTTCTCGGCGGCGTCGATGTGGAAGCGTTCAACGCCGCAGACGCAGGGCGTACCCATGCCGCGGGCGATAACGGCGGCATGGCTCGTCTTGCCACCGTGACTGGTCAGGATGCCCTCGGCGGCGACCATGCCCTTCAGGTCATCGGGGTTGGTCTCCCAACGAACCAGAATGACCTTGTGACCCTCGTTGGCGCGCGCGACGGCGTCATCGCTCGAGAACACGACCTCGCCCACGGCGGCACCGGGGCTGGCGTTAAGACCGCTGGCCAGCGCCTCGTACTTCTTGGAGGCGTCAAACTGCGGGTGCAGAAGCTGGTCGAGCTGCGCGGGATCGATGCGGCTCACGGCCTCCTCGCGAGTGATCAGGCCCTCCTCGACCATTTCGATGGCGATGCGCAGGGCGGCGGTGGCAGTGCGCTTGCCCACGCGAGTCTGGAGCATCCAGAGCTTACCCTGCTCGATGGTGAACTCGATGTCGCACATGTCGCGATAGTGATCCTCGAGCGTCAGGAACACGCGCTCGAGCTCCTCGCCTGCGGACTCGAGGCCCGGGGTGGTCTTGAGGTCGGCGATGGGCTCGGTATTGCGGATGCCGGCGACGACATCCTCGCCCTGGGCGTTGACCAGAAAGTCGCCGTAGAACTCCTTAGTGCCGTCGGCCGGGTTGCGCGTAAAGGCGACGCCGGTCGCGGAGGTCTCACCCTTGTTGCCAAAAGCCATAGCCTGGACGTTGACGGCAGTACCGAGCTCGTCGGAGATGCCGTGCTGTTTGCGGTAGATGCAGGCGCGCTCGTTCATCCAGCTGCCAAAGACGGCCTGGATGGCAAGGCGCAACTGGAGCTCCGGATCATGCGGGAAGACGGGCTTGCCGCCGGTGACCTCGAGCTCGGGATACAGGGCGGCCTCGACGTTATCAGAGAAGATGCCCTTGAAGGTCTCGACAAGCTCCTGAAGGTCCTCGGCCGAAAGCTCGGAATCGACGCGAACACCGGCGACCAGGCGGGCCTGGGTCAGGGCGTTCTCGAACAGGTCGGCATCAACACCCATAACGACGTTGGAGAACATCTGGATAAAGCGGCGGTAGCTATCCCAGGCAAAACGCGGATTTTGCGTCTGGGCGATGAGCCCCTGAACGGAGTCGTCGTTGAGGCCCAAGTTGAGGACCGTGTCCATCATACCGGGCATGGAAAATGGAGCGCCCGAGCGAACCGACACGAGCAGCGGATCATTGTCGTCACCGAGCTTCTTGCCACAGCGGGCCTCGAGGTCGGCCTCGGCGGCAACGATCTCATCGAGTGCGCCTTCGGGCCAGACGTTGCCGGCACCGGAGTACTCGACGCAAGTCTGGCAGGTAATGGTAAAGCCACCGGGAACCGGCAGGCCGATGCGGCTCATCTCGGCAAGGTTTGCGCCCTTGCCGCCAAGCACGAAGTTCATGGACTTGTCGCCCTCAGTGACACAGGTGCCCTGGGCGTCGGTTCCAAAACGGTAAACCCTCTTGCAATCGCTCACGATACTTCCCCTTCCATGCGCTTACGCGCACGACCGTGGTAACGAATCGACCCGCCGGATGCGGGCCGTGAGGGAACTATACGGCCGGATTTGAACGGGCTTGAGCAGAGGATACGCGGTTTGGTAAACGTGCTAAAACTGGCGGTAAACGGTAGGTAAAGTTGGTTACCTTATGAAGATACCAACACAATAAAAAAGCAGGTCAGATGCGATGTTTTTGCTAAATCGCTTTATCAAAATGCTACTAATATTAGGCGCGGCGGGTAGCTCGGCGGGCGCGAGCTTCTTGGATTTCCTCCAAGTGGCTAATGATATCGGCAGCGCTTTCCTCGATGGCCTTGCCGTCGGTACGCACCACAAAGCAGCCTAGGCGCTTCATGAGGGCACGAGCTTCCTCGAGCTCGCTGCGCACGCTCTCGGGCTCGGCATAGGAGCCGGCAACGGCACGGGCGTAGTCATCGCCCAAGCGGCTATCGCGAATTTCGGAAATCACATCGACGGTCGAAATCAGGCCGAACAGGCGCATCGGGTCGACCTCGTAAATCGACTTCGGCGGCTCCATGCCATGGGCCAACGGAACATTGGCAACCTTGTAACCTTGATAGGCCAAATACATCGACAGCGGCGTCTTGGACGTGCGCGATACGCCCAGTAGCACGATATCGGCACCCGACAGATCGTCGCAACCGCGCCCGTCATCGTGCTCAACGAAATACTCCATGGCCTCGATACGGTGGAAATAGCGGTCATCGGTCTTGTGAATCACGCCCGCAACGCCCTTGGGCGGCACGCCGACGAGCGACGACAGCACGGCGAGCGTCGGACCGATCAGGTCGACCGAGCGAATGTGCAGCATGCCCAAGTAGTCGAGCACACGAGCACGAAGGGCCGGATCGACAATGGTGTGGAACACGGCGATATCGCGATGGTCGCCATCGACGCGCGGCCCCACAAATGACTTGACCTGCTCCACGGAGGCCACCTTGGGCAGGCGCAAAACGCGAAAAGCCCCTTCATCAAATTGCCCGGACGCCGCAAGCACCACCCCACAAGCGGTATCGCCGAGAGAGTCGGAGATAACGATAACGGTGGGACGAACGGCGACCGGGCAATCCATGCGGGGCTCCTTTTGCGCTTACGCGCAGGCTGGCTTACTTTTTGCGGGCAAGCTCACCGATGTTGGCGATGCCGGAGAAAACGGCCTCGAAGCGGTTGAGCAGCTTAAGGCGATTATCGCGGAGCTGCTCGTCCTTGTCCATGACCATAACCTCGTCGAAGAAGCGGTCGATGGGGGCACGCAGAGCTGCAAGGGCGGCAAATGCGGCCGGGTAATCCTCGGCAGCAAGGGCGGCATCAACAGCGGTCTGAGCGGCCTCGGAGGCGTCGGCGAGCGCGAGCTCGGCCTCGCCCATCAGGCTGCGGTCGTACTCCGCACCCAGCTCGGGCTTGGAGATGTGCGCGGCGCGGGCATAGGCGGTAGCCAGGTTGTCGAAGGTCTCGGCATCGTTCTTGCGGGCCTCGTCGAGCGCGGCGCAGCGGGCGAAGAAGACGGACGGGGCGATGATGTGCACCGCGGAGACGGCGGCAACGGTATCGGCCGGGATCTTTTCGTCGCGGGCCATGCTCACAAGGCGGCCATGGAAGAAGTCGCGAACCTGCTGGGCGACCTCGGCGGCGTCGAACTCAATGCCCTGCTCACTGTAAAGCTCGAGGGCGAAGTCGATGAGCGACGTGGGGTCGATCGGCAGACGGTCGCGCAGGATGTTGATGATGCCGATAGCGGCACGACGCAGCGCGTAGGGGTCGGAGGAGCCGGTCGGGGGCTCGCCGATGGCAAAGATACCGGCGATGGTATCGAGCTTGTCGGCGCAGGCCACGATGCAGCCAGCGGTGCCCTCGGGCAGCTCGTCACCGGCAAAGCGGGGACGATAGTGATCGCGAATGGCGTGGGCGACCTCGTCGTTCTCCCCCATCGCGGTCGCGTAATAACCGCCCATCACGCCCTGCTGGCTCGTGAACTCGACAACGGCGTTGGACACCAGGTCGGCCTTGCACAGGTGCGCGGCACGGCCGGCATCGGCGGCAAGGTGGGCGCCCAGATGAGCCTCGCGGGCAATAGCGAGCGCGAGCTGCTCGATGCGCTCGGACTTGGCGAGCACGCTACCGAGCTTCTCCTGGAAGGCAACCTTGGCCAGACGCTCACGGAACTCGTCAAGGGAAATCTTCAGGTCCTCCTCGTAGAAGAACTTGGCGTCGTCCAGACGGGCGCGCACGACGCGCTCGTTGCCGTCGATCACGCGCTCGGCATTCTCGGGCTTGCTGTTGGAGACGACCACGAACTCACGCGTGAGCTTGCCCTCGCCGTCATAGATCGGGAAGTAGCGCTGGTTGGTGAGCATGGACTCGCAGATGATCTCGTGCGGGACCTTGAGGAACTCCTCATCGAAGGTACCAACGAGCACCGTCGGCCACTCGCAGAGGTTGATGACCTCCTCAAAGACCTTCTTGGGCGTATCGACATGGCAGCCGGGACGGGCAGCCTCGACCTCGGCGATACCGGCAAGGATGGCCTCGCGACGACGCTCGGCAGAAAGCACGCCGGCGTCCTCGAGCACCTGCTCGTAGACGGCGGGGCTGGCGACCACATGGTCACCGGGGCCAAGCACGCGATGACCACGCGTGGTATTGCCACTCGTCACGTCGGCAAACGACACGGGCACAACGTCCTCGCCCAGAAGGCAGCAAATCCAGCGGACCGGACGAACAAAGGTCGCATGCTCGTGACCCCAGCGCTGGCTGCGGTAGTTGGGCCACTGCAGGCCAGCGATAGTCTTCTCGCACAGGGCCGTCAGGATCGGGGTGGCCGGGGCGGAAGGGATGTTCTTCTCGGCAAAGACGTACTCACGGCCGTCGGTGTCCTCGCGACGGACCAGATCCTCGGCAGCCACACCGCACTTGCGGGCGAAGCCCTGGGCGGCCTTGGTGGCGTTACCGTCGGCATCGAAGGCGATGTTGGCCGCGGGGCCGCGCTTGACCTCGTGAACCTCGTCGGTCGCGGTGGCGACGTCGGCAACGAGCGCAGCCAGGCGGCGCGGGCTCGAGATCACGCGGACCTCGCCGTGGGCCAGACCGGCCTCGTCGAGACCCTTGGCGATCATGGTGCCAAGCTGCTTGACGGCATTGTTCAGCGGTGCGGAGGGCATTTCTTCCGTACCGATCTCAAACAGGAAATCCTTAGCGTCTGCCATGGCTTACGCCACCTCGCCTTCCTGGTCGGCATTCTCGTTGACTCCGGCGACCTCGGCCATATAGGCCTCGCAGCACGCCTTGGCGACGGCGCGGACGCGCAGGATGTAGTTGGCACGCTCGACCGCGGACAGAGCGCCGCGGGCATCGAGCAGGTTGAAAGCGTGGCTGCACTTCATGACGCAGTCATATGCCGGCAGCGACAGCTTGCGCTCCAGGCAGGAATGGCACTCGGCCTCGTAGTCGTCAAACTTCTGACGCATCATCTCGACGTTTGCGACCTCAAAGTTATAGGCACTGAACTCGCGCTCGTTCTCAAGGAACACGTCGCCATAGGTCATGGGCGTGCCGTCGGGCAGGTAGCTCCACACCAAGTCGTAGACCGAGTTAACGCCCTGCGCATACATGGCAATGCGCTCTAGGCCATAGGTGATCTCGACGGGTACGGGGTCGACCTCGATGCCGCCTACCTGCTGGAAGTACGTAAACTGCGTGACCTCCATGCCATTGAGCCAGACCTCCCAGCCAAGGCCCCAGGCGCCGAGCGTCGGGCTCTCCCAGTCGTCCTCGACAAAGCGGACGTCATGGTCGTTGGGGTCCAGACCGATAGCGGCAAGAGACCCCAGGTAGAGCTCCTGGGCGTTAACCGGAGAAGGCTTGATGAGCACCTGGAACTGATAGTAGTGCTGCATGCGGTTGGGGTTCTCACCGTAGCGGCCGTCGGCGGGACGGCGGCAGGGCTGCGCATAGCAGGTGCGCCACTCGGCGGGACCGAGCGAGCGCAGCGTGGTCGCGGTATGGAAGGTACCGGCACCGACCTCGGAGTCATAGGGCTGCATAATGACGCAGCCCTGCTCGCCCCAGTACTGCTGGAGGCGCAGGATGATGTCTTGGAAGGAAAGCGATGAAGCGTTCATGCCTCTAATATCCCCTCGTCGAAACGATTACACGGTTAGGTACTGTACTATAGCGGTTTTTAGTCGATAGCGCCGATGCGGTTGAGCGGCCAGTAGCGCACAAGCGCCACAGCGATCAAATCAGAGCGATCGACGGGACCAAAGTAGCGTGAGTCGGCAGAGTTTTCGCGGTTGTCGCCCATCACCCACACGCACCCGTCGGGAACCGTGTAGGGATAGCTTACCTGAGCGCCGGGCGCTTGGACCGAAAGCGGCCAGCTCATGCCCATCGTATAGTCCTCGTCGAGCGCTTGGCCGTCAACGACCACCTTGCCATCCTGCAGGTCGACCGTCTGGCCGGCCGTGGCAATAACACGCTTGACAAGAACATCATGCTCGGAGGTGCCATCGGGGTTGTGAAACACCACGATATCGCCCTGCTTGACGGGCTGACCGAGCTCGAGGCTCACCTTTTGTGCCAGGATCTGGTCGCCAATCTCGATCGTGGACTCCATGGAGCCGGTGGGCACCACAAAGGGCTCGACCACAAACGAGCGAATCAAGAAGGTGGCGACCAATGCGATCGCGATGACCGCAATCCACTCAAAAGCGCCCCTCAACGCGGAATGCTGCGATGGAACCATTCTCACTCCTCGCTCTGCGAATACGAAGCGTCCAAAATCTCCTGCGCGTACGCACGCTCTTGGGGCGTAAGGCGCGCCGTCTCGATCAGATCGGGACGCCAGCGGCAGGTGCGCTCGATGGCGTTCTTGCGACGCCAGGCATCGACCTTGGCGTGATCGCCACTCACGAGCACCGGCGGCACGCCCTCGCCGTTGAACTCGGCGGGACGGGTGTACTGCGCGTACTCGAGCAGGCCTCCGTCCTCGGCGGTCGAGAACGACTCGTCCACATTGCTCATCTCGTCGCCCAGGGCGCCGGGAATCAGGCGTACGACGGCATCGGCAACGACCATAGCGGGAAGTTCGCCACCCGTAAGCACGTAGTCGCCGATCGACAGACGCTCATCGGCATACGCATACGCACGCTCGTCGACGCCCTCGTAGCGGCTGCACACAAACAGCAGGCGCTCACTTTTGAGCAGGCGCTCGGCCACATGTTGCGTAAAGGGCTCGCCACAGGGGGTGAAGAACACTACGGTGGGCTTGGGACCCTCGGAGCTGATGGCCTCGATGGCCTCGGCAATAGGCTCGACCTTCATGAGCATGCCCTGCCCGCCGCCGTAAGGCTCGTCATCGACGGTACGATGGCGGTCGTGCGTCCAGTCGCGCAGGTTATACGCCTTAAAATCAAAAAGGCCGGCCTTGCGGGCGCGGCCCAAGATCGATGTGGACATGACGGGCTCAAACATCTCGGGAAAGACCGAAAGGGTCTCGATCAGCATGTTGTCCTCCCTACTTGTCCATATCGATCAGACCGTCCATAACGTGGACGGAAATTGTTCCTGTGTCGGGAAGATCGAGCACGACCTGCTCGATCACGGGAATCAGTACCTCGCCGTACCGATCGCCCTCAACAACCCAAACATCGTTAGCGGGCGTCGACATGATCTCTACGATCGTGCCGAGCAAACCGAAGCGCTCGTCGACCACCTCGCGACCCATCAGGTCGGTATAGGCAGCGTCGAGCGAATCGAGCTCAAAATCGTCACGATTTGCCAGCACGTAGCATCCCGTGATGCCCTCGGCGGCCGTCAAGTCGTCAATGCCCTCAAACGAGACCAGATCGCCATCGCCCGTATCGGTGACGGACACGACCGTGCAAAAGCGGTCGCGCTTGAGCGCCGGCGGCGTCAGGGCGACGCGCATACCCGGCTCTAATACAGAAGGAAGCCCCCGCAGCGGCTGCGCGAGGACCTCCCCCTTCCTTCCGTGCGGCTTGACCACACGGGCGATGTTTTTGTACTGGGACCTCAAGGTCCTAGCCCAGAACCTCTACCTCGACAGCAGTGTCGAGGCGAGCGGCCAGTGCACGGGCGAGCGTGCGAATGGCCTTGATGGTACGGCCACGACGGCCGATGACCTTAGCGACGTCATCCTCGGCGACCGAAACCTCAATCGTAGAGGCGTCGTCACCATCGATGACCTCAAGGCTCACGGAATCCGGGTCGTCGACGATCTGAACAACGAGATATTCGACGAGATCGGCGATGCGATCTGAGAGCATTGCCTCACCCTCGAGCTGTGCAGCGTCAACCTCAGGCACGATTTACTCCTCGGCGCCCTCAGCGGCCTCAGCGGCAGCCTTAGCGGCCTCGGCCTCTTTGGCGAGCTGCTTCTTGGACTTCTTGACGACGGTCTCGGTCTTCTCGCCCTCGTTGGCGGCCTTGACCAGAGCGGCGACGGCGTCGGTGAGCTGAGCGCCCTTGGACTGCCAGTCGGCGATCTTCTCGAGGTCGAGGTTGATGGTCTTGGGGGCGGTCATCGGGTTGTAGCGGCCAACCTCCTCGATGATACGACCGTCACGCGGGGCGCGGGAATCGGCGACGACGACACGGTAGTACGGACGCTTCTTAGCGCCGTGACGAGCAAGGCGAATCTTGACTGCCAAAGGAAACTCCTCCAACCAAGCAGCTTTAGGCTGCAACTACAAACAAACAGTTGAACATAATACGCCATCGACGCGGGCAGGTGAAGTCCGTGAGACCAACTTCTTCGGTGTAGTCGAGGGCAAATCCATATCTTAGACAAGAATTCGGGATTTGCAAGCACATACACGCGCCCCACATGAGCTGCGCGGTATACTCATGACATGGAAAGACGCGAACATACATACGGTTATGAGGATGCCATGGGCGTCACGCCGCCTCCCTGGACGGGTCCGGCGGTGGGCCTCATGGACCTCGATGCGTTTTTTGCGAGCGTGGAGATGCTCGATCATCCCGAATGGCGCGGAAAGCCACTCATCGTGGGCGGAGACGCCGATTCGCGTGGCGTCGTGTCCACGTGTTCGTATGAGGCGCGGCGCTTTGGCGTGCACTCTGCCATGGCCTCGGCCGAGGCGCGGCGCTTGTGCCCGCAAGCCATTTGGACACACGGGCACTTTGACCGATACCGCGAGGTGAGCGCGCAGGTCATGGCGATTCTCGCCGAGGAGACGCCGCGCGTGGAGCGCGTATCCATCGACGAAGCCTTTATCGATATCACACCGGGTCGCTTTGCGCCCGAAGACCCGCTGCTGGTTGCGCGGCGTATAAGCGACCGCGTGGCAGGGCTGGGAGTGACCTGCTCCATTGGCGTGGGCTGCAACAAGACGGTCGCAAAAATCGCAAGCGAGCGGGATAAGCCGTTTGGGCTGACCATCGTGCGCCCCGGAACCGAGCAGCGCTTTTTGGCCGCGCTGCCGGTATCTGCCATGAGTGGCATCGGGCGCTCGGCCGAGGAGCGACTGCGCCGCATGCGCATCTACACCCTCGGCGAGCTATCACGTGCACCGGAATCCACCTTGGCCTCTATTTTTGGCGTCAACGGCGAACGCATGCGCCAGCGTGCGCTGGGACTCGAAATCTCCGAAGTCACGAGTCTCGATGAAGAGCGCGAGGTCAAGTCGGTCAGCAATGAACGCACCTTTGCTAAAGATTTGACTGAGCGTGGGGATATCGAGGCGGCGATTGCGCTGCTGGGCGAGTCGGTTGGGCGCCGCCTGCGCCGTCAGGGGCTGACGGGCGCCACGGTGACGCTCAAGCTCAAATACTCTTACGGCAGCGGACACACGGCACAGCGCCGCTTGCCCCACCCCACCGACGACGAAAATATCTTTGTGGCCGTAGCGCTCGAGCTGCTCGACAAGATCTGGCAGAAAGGTATGCACGTGCGTCTGGCGGGTATCGGCATGAGCGACTTCAACCACCAAGGCGGTATCCAAACTGACCTGTTCTGCGAGATTGATGACCGCGGAGCCCAATCCAGCGACCGCCGCGACCTCTCCGTCGCCATCGACGCCGTCCGAGACAAATTCGGCGACACCGCCCTATCCTTCGGCCGCCAATCCCGCTTCAACGATTAACCGCCTTTGGGCAAAAAGAAAGCCGGGCAGCTGCAGGTAGTGCAACTGCCCGGCGAACGGTAAAGGGTAGTTCAAGAGAGGCCCCGGCCCAAATAAGGTCCTAGAGGAGGTTGAGGGGGAGCTGGGGAGCGTCGCCCCAGAGCTTCTCGAGACGGTAGAAGTCACGTGCCTCGGGGGTGAAGACGTGGACGACGACCGAGCCGTAGTCCATGAGCATCCAGGTCTTCTGCTCGCGACCCTCGATGGAGAACGGGTGCTCACCGCAAGCCTCGGCGACCTTCTCCTCGATCTCGTCGACGATCGAATCGACCTGACGGTTATTGGTACCGGTGGCAAGCACAAAGTAGTCGCACACGTCGGAGAGCTCGGTCAGATCGAGCACTTGCACGTCCTCGCCCTTCTTGTCGTAGGCGGCCTGCGCGGCGGCGCGAGCGACATCCTCGGCGGCGACACCGCTCGCGGACAGCGAGGCGGCGGTACGGTCGGACGTGGCGACGAAGCTCTTGTGCTCCACACCTTCAAGAATCTGCTCGTCGGTCATGGTCTCGTCGGCCATGGAATACCTCTTTCTAGACACACCCGAGCTAGCGCAGCTGGGCGTAATGGTTGTAAATCGTAATAGCCGTGGGATAAAGATAGCGCCCGGACTGGATAACGTAGACCAGACCCTGCGCAAAACAGGAGAAGAACAACTCGTCAAGCGTCGACTCCCCCACCATCTTACGCAGCGCATGGGCGTAATCACCATGGCGGTTGGGCTCGATGGCATCGGCCACAAAAACCACCATATCGAGCGGCGTCATGTCGCAGGCGCCCACGGTGTGACGGTCGACAGCCTGGAAAACGGCCGGCGATAGCTCGGGAAATAGCTGCGGAAGCTCATAGGCGGCAACCGGGCCATGTAAAAGCGGCGTCGCGGCAGACGGAGAGCCGGCAATCTTAATGCCGTAATGCAGAGCGCGCGTGACCAGCTCGTCATCGGAAAGCACCTTGTCCCAGTCGTGGATCAAGCCGGCGGCAGCGGCATCAAAGCGGTCGACGCCGTAGACCTCGGCCAGATAAAGTGCGGTCTCGGCAACACCCAGCGAATGCACATAGCGCTTGCGCTTATCCTTCATGCGAACATCGAGCAGCTCTTGAATGCGCTTGAGCAGCGCGCGCTCATCGCCCTCAAACTGATCCTCTACCGACAACGTAGACCCCCGTCACTCAAAATCTTCTTGGCCCAAATCGGCATATAGCCTGCGTTTGCGAATGTAGCCGAGCACGGACTCGCTCGTAAGATAGCGCACGCTCATGCCGCGGGCAACTCGCTTACGAATGTTCGTCGAGCTGATCGCCAGCGCCGGAATCTGGATATAACGCACGTCGAACGGCAGCCCCGACTCTTTGATTCGGGCACGCGCCGTATCGATATCAAAGCCCGGTCGCGTCGCCGCAATAAAGGTAGCAAGCTCAGCGATTCGTTCGGCATCATGCCAGGTCACAATATCGATAATCGCGTCGGCGCCCGTAATAAAGTAGAGCTTTACCTGCGGCGGATAAAAGTCGCGAAGGGCATGAAGCGTATCGGCCGTATAGGTTACACCCGGACGGTCAATCTCGAACCGGCTCGCCAAAAAGGCCGGGTTCGCAGCGGTGGCGAGGACCGTCATGGCATAACGGTCCTCGGCAGGCGTCACCGGCTTGTCAAGCTTAAAGGCAGGAGAGCCCGCCGGCATAAAGAGCACAGCGTCCAAGTCGAGCGACTCGCGCGCCTGCTCGGCGGTCACCAGGTGCCCGTAATGGATGGGATCAAAGGTGCCACCCATAATGCCGAGCCTAAACTCCTGCCCGTCCTCTAGAGGAAGCTCGGGCAGACCGATTCCACCGCGCAGCGACATGGCTTACTCGCCCTCCGAGGTCTCGGCATCGTCCGCGGCATCCACCGCATCGACAACCTCGACGCCCTCATCCGCAGCATCGGTAACGTCAATGGCCTCAACGGCAACGTCCTCGCCAGCATCCTCGAGCTCCTCGTACTCCGAGAAGTCCTCAGCGCCCTCAAAGTCAAAGGCGCGTTGGCAAATGCGGACCTCGTCGCCCGCACGGCAACCGGCCTTCTCGAGCGCGTCGTCAACACCCATACGCGCAAACTTATGCTGCAGGTAAATGACGGCTTCCTCATTTTCCCAGTCGGTCTGAATGACCATGCGCTCGATGGCGCGACCGACCACGCGGAAGGCACCGGGCTCTTCCTGGACAATGCGGAAACGCTTCTCACGCTGCAGGCGACGGCGTTCCCACTCATCGTCGCGCAGAACGACCGGCTCATCGGAGACAGCCAACTCGGCGCGCAGCTTAGCCACCTGCTCGCCCACGGCAAGCATCAGCGTGTTGAGGCCGGCGCCCGTAACAGCAGACACGGCAAAGAACATATGGCCATCGTCGAGCGCCGCACGCTTAAGGTCGGCAATCTTGTCAGCCGTGCCCGGCGCATCGCACTTGTTAGCGACGACGATCTGCGGACGCTCCGAAAGCTCGGCGCCATACTGCTCGAGCTCGCGGTTGATGATGCGATAGTCCTCGACCGGATCGCGATCCTCAAAACCACCCGTCATATCGACGACGTGCATGATGAGTGCCGTGCGCTCGATGTGGCGCAGGAACTGATGGCCCAGGCCCTTGCCCTCGCTCGCACCCTCGATGAGGCCGGGGACGTCGGCAACGACATAGGAGTACTCGCCGGCACGCACCATGCCCAGATTGGGCACGAGCGTGGTAAACGGGTAGTCGGCAATCTTAGGACGGGCGGCGCTCATGCGCGCGATGAGCGATGACTTACCCACCGAGGGGAAGCCCACGAGCGCGGCATCGGCCATGAGCTTCATCTCGAGCTCAATCCAGTGCTCCTCGGCCGGCTCACCCAGCTGGGCGAACGCGGGCGCGCGGCGCACGGACGTTACAAAGTGCGTATTGCCCAGACCACCGGCACCGCCGGGCGCCACGACAACGCGCTCGCCATCATGCACCAAGTCGGCAATCTCGAACATCGGGGTCTGCGTCTCGGGGTCGAGCTCGCGCACCACGGTGCCCATGGGAACCTTAAGAATCAGGTCCTCGCCGCTCTTGCCATTGCGGCGGGCGCCCTGACCGTGCGTTCCGCGCTCGGCACGAAAGTGATGCTTAAAGCGGTAATCGATCAGTGAAGACAGCTGGGCATCGGCCTGGATGACGACATTGCCGCCACGACCGCCGTCGCCGCCATCGGGGCCACCCTTGGGGACAAAGGCCTCGCGCCTAAACGACATGCATCCGGCACCGCCGTCGCCGCCGCACACGTTAATGCGGCTGATATCGGTGAACTGTGACAACAGAATCGCCTCCTACAAAAAAGAGGGAGACCCTTGAATCCTAAAACTCAAGTGCCTCCCACATATGTGCTCTATGAAGGGTGAATTACGCGTTCGCGAGCGGGCGTACGCTGACCCTGTGCTTGATACCCTTGTGGAACTCAACGGTACCGTCGACCAGCGCGAACAGCGTGTCGTCCTTGCCACGGCCAACGTTCTCACCCGGGTGGATGTGCGTGCCGTGCTGACGGACGAGAATCGTGCCCGTGGTTACCGTCTGGCCGGCGAAGCGCTTCGTGCCAAGGCGCTGACCGCGGGAGTCACGGCCATTACGGGAGGAACCGAGTCCTTTTTTGTGTGCCATTGTGTATACCTACTCTTTCGTTACGAGTGTAATCTACTCGGCGACGGGAGCCTCGGCAACAGCCTCAGCCTCTGCCTTGACAGCCTTCTTGGCGCGGGAGGTAGCCTGAACCTTCACGATCTTCAGCTTGGTGAGCTGCTGACGGTGACCCTTCAGACGACGATAGCGCTTGCGCTTGTGGAACTTGAAGACCAGCTGCTTCTCGCCCTTGAACTGCTCAACGATCTGAGCGGTAACCTTGGCCTTGGCCAGCTTGTCGGGATCGGTGACGATCTTCTTACCATCGTTGAGGAAGATAACCGGCAGGGTGACCTTGTCACCCTCATTGCCCTCGATCTTCTCGACGGTGATGACATCGTCGGTGGCGACCTTGTACTGCTTGCCGCCCGTGTTAACGATTGCGTACATGTTTACTTGCCCTTCATGCATCAGTTAGTGCAACAGCCGAATATAGTAGCAGGCGAAAATACCCCCGTCAACGAGTATGTGGAGCAAATCCACAAGTTCGCACAGGTATGGGGCTGACGAGTCGGCCCTCGTCGTCCTCGCATGCTTGATTCTGACGCTCGACATCGTAGGAGCAGATGGTCACGAGGTCTTGCATACCGGTGGAAACAATAGGTGCATCCACGCCCGGGGTCAAGCCCTGCAACAAAACATCAGCAGCGGAAAGCAAAATTTCCGGACGCATGGAGCCCTCGTTGTCGGCATGGGTGTCGAGCATGAGCACCAAATGGTCCGGGCGCTCCCCCGCCGTGAGCTCATAGCCCACGAGTGTGTGATCCAAATCCAAGCGCTTGCTCTTTTTTCCGCGCGCGTAGTCGATGCCATGGTCCGCGCGCAGCATGTCGAGCGCACGACGCACCTCATCGGCGCTAACGGGCGCCTCGGGGTCCAGATGCAGGTCGATGCGATACGACAGGCGCGTGAGCTGCGCCGTCAACGCCGGCGTGCGCACGTCGACGTACGCCGCCTCGATAGGCGCCAGATCGGCCGGAGACGCCGCAGACAGGCGCTCAAACGCCTCGTCGAGCGCCACGAACTCGGTCATAAACAGGTCATACCACTCGCAGGTCGACGACGTACCAACCGGTAGCGCCGAAGAGAAGCCCACGCGCATGTGCGGAGAGAAGCCCTGCGTGACGGCATAGGGAAGCCCCGCACGGCGCACGATGCGCTCAATGGTATGGATTACTTCGAGATGGCCCAGGTACTTAAGGCGATCGCGCTTGCCATAGCGAACACGAAGCCTAAAGAGCGAGGGGCTGTCGGTCAGGCGCTCACTCATGCGCGATCACCCATCAATACATTCTTGGCGTGGAGCGTGGGGCAGATCCCGCAGCCGGTGCACGACGTGCGGGTGCAGTCGGGAGTCGTGACACCCTCGAGCGAGCGACGGTACTCGCGCTCGAGGAAGCCGCGCGTGCAGCCGGGACTCACATGCTCCCACGGCAGGCGCCAGTCCAACTCGTAGGGCAGGTGCACAAGCTCATTGAGGTCGATGCCGTTTTTCGCAGCAGCCTCCTTCCAGTTATCGAGCGAGAAATGCTCTACCCAGGCGTCAAAGCGAGAGCCCGCGCGCCAAGCATCGATGATGACGGGCGTCATGTCACGACCGGCGCGGGACAGCGCGGCCTCAATGAGCGAGGTCTCAGCATCGTGGTAATGCACGCGGACGGCACGGTTGCGAACGCTCGTGACAAGCAGCTTCTGGCGACGCTTGACGTCGTCGTAGTCGAGCTGCGGGCACCACTGGAACGGCGTGGCAGCCTTGGGGATAAAGACCGAAACCGAGATGGACACCGAGATCGAGCCGCGACGAGCCTTGGGCACCACGGAACGACCGAGCTCCAGCACGTGATCGGCCAGATTGGCGATGGCCACGATATCCTCGTCGCGCTCGCCGGGAAGACCCATCATAAAGTAGAGCTTCATGCGGTTCCAGCCGGCCTCGAAGGCCGCCTTGGCCGCACGGTCCAGATCCTCCTCGGTCACGTTCTTGTTAATGATGTCGCGCATGCGCTGGCTGCCGGCCTCGGGCGCGAACGTCAGGCCGCCCTTCTTTTCGCCGGCGACCGACTCGGCCATATCCACGCCAAACGAATCCAGGCGCTGCGACGGAATAGACACGCGAATACCCGTATCCTCCAGGCGACGGTTGAGCCTGCCGAGCACGTCGCGAATGCAGGAGTGGTCGGTCGTGGAGAGCGAGGTCAGCGACACCTCGTCATAGCCGGTCTTTTCCAGACCCTGAATCACCGACGAGACGATCTGGTCGGCCGAGCGCTCACGCACCGGGCGATACGTCATGCCGGCCTGGCAAAAACGACAGCCGCGGGCGCAGCCGCGAAGAATCTCGATAGACAGGCGGTCGTGGACCAGCTGCGCATAGGGTACGCACGACTGCGACAGCGGATTCGTGGCGCCGAAATCCTCGACGACGCGCTTGTAGACCACGGTCGGCGCATCCTTGCCTTCACGCGGCACGGTGTAGCCATGCGGCGAGCAGGGCTCGTCGTGACGAACCTCATAGAGCGACGGCACGTAGTTGCCGGCAATGGATGCAAGCTGCTCGACAATCTGCGCGCGCGGGACCCCTTCGTCACGCAGGCGGCGATGCAGCTGGCAGGTCTCGAGCAGCGATTCCTCGCCCTCACCGATGAGGATGGCATCGAAGAAGGCCGCGTACGGCTCGGGGTTGTACACCGAGGGGCCGCCGGCGATGATGATGGGGTCGTCTGCACCTCGGTCGGCCGCCAACAGCGGAATGCCAGCGAGGTCGAGTGCCTCGAGGAAGTTCGTCACCGCCATCTCGTGCGGCACATGCAGGCCGACGATATCAAACGAAGCGACCGGCGCTGCACCCTCGAGCGAGAGCAGCGGAATGCCCGCCTCGCGCATGGCGTCACCCATATCAGGCCACGGCACATAGCCACGCTCGCAGGAGATGCCCTCGGCCTGGTTAAGGATGTTGTAGAGGATGGCGATGCCCTGGTTGGGCAGACCAACCTCGTACACATCCGGATAGATCAGGCAGCAACGGTAGTCGGCATCGGCCTTGGAAAGCGTGCCCCACTCGTGATCGATATAGCGGCTCGGCTTCTCGACCTTGGCGAGCAACGGCTCAATTAAATGAAAACAATCTTGGTACGGAACGCGCAACGGAAAACCCCTAAGCAGCGAGATCTGATGCGTCTTGGTAGGACGCCATAGGACGGGTAGCGCCCGCGACCGTGGTCACCAGATCGCGAACGCGGGAGAACGTGGCAGTAACCACCTCGTTGGCACGACTGTAGTCGACATCGCGCTCGTAGAGCGAAACGAGCGCACGGCCCATGCCATAGGTGCCCGCGGCAGCAGTGAGCGCCTTGACGGCAAACCCAATATGCGGCGTCTGCTTGACGAGTGCGCGGGTGACCGCGCGGATCACAAGACCGCCGGCAAGCACGCCCGCGACCTCGTAGCCGCGCTCAGGCTTAATGCTGCGTCCAAAGACGGCAGCGAGCTCAAAGAGCATGCCCACCTGCGCCAGCGCCATAACGGGATAATCGGCGCCCGGCAAAAACACCAGTGCACCGGTCGCCATATTGGTAAGCGCGCACGAGGTGATGATACGATTGGCCGCCGCGATGCGCATGAAGGCAAAGTTCGCCGCAAAAGCCGTTTCCTTGTCGGTGCGATCGAGAATCCAGCGGGCAAGCGTCTCGAGCAGATACGTCTTATCGGTTGCCGCTACCACGCCGAGCATGGGCGTGGACTCCTCGATAAACGGCACCTCCACAGCAGACTCGGCAAGCACGCACACGGGCGCGCCGGCGATCACGAGCTCCTGGACGGCACTCTCCAAGCGGTCGGAACCACACGAGAGCACCAGCACCACATCGGTATCGGTCTTTGGAGCAATTCGCTCCTCCCCCAGACGCTCGACGCGCACAATACCCGAGGTCGTCTGCGGCACAAAGGCGTCACGCACCGTCTCGGCAAGAAAGCGCGAGGCGGACGAATCCAGATAGACCGAGACGCGCACCGGCGTATCGGAATCCTTCTTAACGGACGCGCCCATCTTAAAAGCGCGGGTCAGCTTATCTACGGGAATTTTCATAGCAAACCCCTCCAGCGGTTACGCGGCGCCCGAACGATGCCGCCATATGGATTGTACGATACCCACCGTCAGCAGCTGAATCATCATCGAAGACGAACCGAAGCTAATAAACGGTAGCGGAATACCGGTAATCGGCATCATGCCGATGCACATGCCGATGTTTTCGAAAGTCTGGAACGCCCACATGCCAACGATGCCCACACACGAAAGACGCAGGAACAGCGACTCGCACTTAAAGGCGACGCGAATCGTCGAAAAGATCAGCAGCACGTAGAGGCACAGCAGCAAAAAGGAGCCGCAAAAGCCAAAGGTCTCGGACAGAAAGGCGAAGACGAAGTCGGTGTGGAACTCAGGCAGAAAGCCGCCGGCCGACTGCGTCGCATGGCCCAAACCCTTACCAAAGAAGCCGCCCGAGCCAACGGCGATAAGCGACTGCTGCAGGTTGTATGCATCATCCGAATCGGCATTATCGGGGTCGATAAAGACCGTCAGACGGTTCATCTGATACTGCTTGATGAGCACATCGTGGCCGAGCAACGAATCAAGGACCGAATCGAGCGCCAGGACAAGGGCCACCAGGCCCACGAGCAGGGCCAGGGTCGACAGCACCCATTCGCGGCGTGCACCGCTCATACAGATGACGATGGCGCCCGAAACCAGCACGACCAGGCCCGAGCCCAGGTCGCCCATGGCAACGACGGCCAAAAACGGAATGGACAGCATGCCGCAGAGCTTGACGTAGTCGCGAACGGTATCGATGCGACCGTTATACTGCGAGCCAAGCGTAGCAATAAAGAAGATGGTGATGAGCTTGGCAAGCTCAACCGGCTGGAATGTCAAGCCGATACCGGGAATCTTGATCCAGCCCGTCATGCCCAGACCGCCTGTATAGGACAGACCCGGAATCTTGGGCGAGAAAATCACGATCAGGTCGATGACGAGCAACGCCGTCGAGAAATTGGAAATACCGCGCAGATCGGTACGCCAGACGAGCACCGCCAGCACCGCTCCGATGCCAATTCCCAGTAGATGGCGTGAGAACGAAGCATCGGCCTTAAACTGCGAAGCCGACCAGATAATGATGGCACCGTAGGCAACGAGCGCCACAGTAGCCACGAGCACACCGATATGCACCTTTTGGCGAAACGTGCCGCGCGAGGCCGAAAGTTGCTTGTTGACGCGGTCCAGGCTGCTGCGAGAGCCGGTCTTGGTTGAACGGAACAGATCCGCCGGAGAAAAATCCATCGCAACCTCCTATCGAACCGAAGAATCGCCCGAGGCCGAAGAGGTATCGGGCTCGTCATAAATCACGCCGAGCACGTCGCGCACGACATGCATCGCGGTATCTGAGCCGCCGCCGCCCTGCTCCAGGACAGTAGCGATGACATACTTGGGATCATCGGCCGGTGCATAGGCGCAGAACCACGCGTATTCGTCCTCGCCGCTTTTCTCGCCCGTGCCCGACTTGCCGTATACCTGCGGCGTCAGGGTGCCAAAGTGCGCCGCCAGGGACGTCGATGCCGTGTAAATCACGTCGTGCATGCCGTTGCGAACTAGAGCCAAATCCGAATCGCTGTTGATCTTGGCCTCCAGGCGCTTCTTCTTGCCCTTGCCGTTGTACTTATAGGCATCGCCGTCGCCATCGCGCGACACGGCAGATAAAAACACGTGAGGCACGTACTGTTTACCGCCGTTGGCAAGACCCATATAGGCGCACGCCATCTGCAGGGGCGTCACCAGGATGTCGCCCTGGCCGATAGCAATGTTGGTCATATCGCCGGCATTCCACTTGCGGTCCTCGGCAGATGCGTCGGTGAAGTACGACTCTTTCCACTCGGCATCGGGAATACGGCCCGCGCCCTCACTCGGCAGATCGATACCGCAGGTCTTGCCTAGGCCCCAGCGACGAAAGACCTCCTGCAGGCCCTCGGAATGTTTCTCGTCATAAAAGAACGCCTTGCCCATGTCGTAGAAGACGGGGTCGCATGAGTTGGCGATACCCGACTGCAGCGTCATGGTGCCGTGGCCGGAATGCAGCCAGCAGTACTTGCCCCACGACTTGCCCAGACCCGTCCAATAGCCCGTGCAGTTGGTCGTCTGCCCCGACGTGTAGGTTCCAAACTCAAGACCGGCCAGTGCCGAGAGCGGCTTGATGGTCGAAGCCGACATGTACTGTCCGCTAATGGCGCGGTTGAGCAGCGGGTGCGAACCCTTGTCATCATTGAGCTCGGTCCACACGTCATTTGAGACGCCGCCGATAAAGACGGACGGATCGAACTTGGGCTGGCTCGCCATGCCCAGGATCTCGCCATTGTTGGGATCGAGACACACCACAGCGCCGTTGCCGGCATTGCTGTAGCCAGTGGTCTTGGCAAGCTCGATAGCGCTCGCCAGCGCTGTCTCGCAGGCCTGTTGGATCTTAAGGTCGAGCGTGAGCTTAATGTCGGAGCCGGCCTTCGCCGGCACGGCGCCGGCCTGACCGGTCACATTGCCCGAGGCATCGACCTTGACGGTCTGCTCGCCACGAATACCCTGCAGCAGGTTTTCGTAGTAGCTCTCAACGCCCGCCTGGCCCACGATATCGCCCGACTGGTACGTAATCTTGCCAGCAGAAGCATCATCATCGCCAGAGGTTTTCTTATTCTGGGCCTCGAGCTGCTCGGAGGTAATGGTGCCGGTATAGCCCAAGATATGGCATGCCGTCTCGCCATATGGATACTGGCGCTCGGTACGCTCGGCAATCTTGACTCCCGGGAACTCGCCGGCATGCTCCTGAATATAGGCAACCGTGGAGCGACGGACGTCCGTCGCGATGGTATGCAGGCTCTGGGCGCCCTCTGTATTGTCCTGAATATTGCGAAGGACCGCCACGTAAGGCATTCCAAGCACGTTGGCAAGATGGCGAACCAGAACCTCATCCTCGGCAAGGTCGCGGTAGGCCACGACAGCAAGTGAGGGACGGTTCTGGACAAGTGCCACGCCATTGCGGTCGAGGATGCGGCCGCGCACAGCAGGAGTGGTAACAGTGCGAGTCTGATTGCTATTGGCCTGCTTCTCGTAATAGTCCGACGAGACCATCTGCATGCCCCACAGCTTGACGGCAAGCGCCGCAAACATCGCGCCCACGCCCGTGGTGAGGATGGAAAAACGGCCCTTAAAGGCGGTCGCCGCGGTATTGCCCTCGCCCTCGGTGGCGCGCGGGGCCGTTCCATGCTGCGTATCGTAGGTAAAACGGGAATCGCCGCGACGCATGATGACCAGCGCGACCACGATGGCCACAACCAGCACGATACCGGCGATAATAACCGTCATCTGGGAAGACATCTACAGGCCTCCCCTATTTGAGCTTACGGGTCTTGGGCTTAAAGCGCATACCCGTCTGGCGTCCGCCACGTGCGGAGAATCCATAACCGGACTGCGGCACGACGCCGGACATCAAAAACGGAATGGCAACCAGACCCGTCAGGACCGAAGACGGCAGCGCATGGCCGAAGATCGCCACGACAAAGCTCGTCTCCAAACCCATAAACAGCAAAATGATGCTGTAGATCACATTAATGACGAGCGCAAAGGCGCCAACAGTGATGCCGCGCGCACTCGGGGTGCCGCCCGTCTGACCGGCAGCGCTGTGCACCAGGGCAAAAGAACCCACGGTCAGCAGGAGCGACATAACGCCCACCGGCACGGCAGCGGACAGGTCATAGAACAAGCCGCTGCAAAAACCGCACACGACGGCACGGGTCGGGTCGCCCGAGAACACGCTTAGGCACACCAGGATAATCATGAAGTTGACGCGACCGCCCGCAATGGAGATCTGCGGTGCCAGGCCTGCCTGCAGCAGCACGCACACGATGGCGGCGATCACAAACGTGCGGGAGCTCATCCCCTGCTCGTGTAGATCCATGGACATGCCCCCTATTCGCTCGAGCCAGAATCGGTCGTCTCGGACGTGTCGGAACTCTCATCCGAGCTCTCGTCCTTCGTCTTGGTCGCAGCGTCGCGCGACGTTCCCTGCGGCGCGCTGTTGGCCGTGCTCACGTCCTCATCCGAAGCCGACTGTTCGTCGGTCAGCGAGGTGATGACCAGCACTTCCTCGTTGTTCTCGGCCGTGGTCTGGGCGCGCACCACAATGGTGTAGTACACGTCGTTTGCCGATTTTTCAACCGACGAGACGGTGCCAAGCGGAAGACCCTTGGGGAACACGCCACCGATGCCCGAGGTCACGATGATGTCGCCAACCTTAACGTCGGAGTCGACGCTCACGTACTCAAGACGCAGCGTGCCGTCAGCCTGACCCTGCAGCATGCCTTGGGCGCGCGTGTCCTGCACCATGGCGGACACGCCCGAGTTCTCGTCGCCAATCAGGCGCACGGTCGATGTCTTGGCCGAAACTTCGATGATCTGGCCGATAACACCGGCAGAACTCGTCACAGGCATGTTGATGGTAAGCCCGTCGGCAGAACCCTTATCGATCGTGACGGTCGAGGTCCAGGCATCGCCCGAGGCACCAACGATACGAGCAGCGGTCGATTTGAGGTTGTAGGTCGACTGCAGCCCGACCAGCCCCTCCAGACGCTCGGCGGTCTTTTGAGCCTCGGAGAGCTCAGCAACCTTAGAGGTCAGCTCCTCATTTTGCTTCTTAAGCTCGTCAAGCGTGTCCTGCGACGCCGTAAGGTTAGAGAGCACGTTGCCGATCGCATTGAAGGGGGCCGCCACAGCCGAGCCCACAAAGCGCACCGGCGAGGTGATCGTCGTTACGCCCGAACGCACGGCATGAATCGGTCCTGCCTCGCCCTCGCGGATGTAAAACGTGAGCAGCAACACCGAAATCAGGCTGAAAACAATCAACGGGCGCATACCCGTTGATTGTCGCTTGGTATTCAGATTTGTGGAGAAACCCGAAGATCGTGCCAAATGGAATCCACCTTTTGGAAATTAAGCATTGGTCTGGACGAAGCCGCCATCAAACGCATTGGCCTCGAGCACGCGGGCACAGCCGTTAACGACGTTATCGAGCGCCGTGGGGCTGACGTTGACCGAAACGCCGGTCTCATCGCGCAGGCGCACGTCGAGACCGCGCAGCAGCGCGCCGCCACCGGTCAGCAATATGCCATAGTACATAAGGTCAGAGGCAAGATCGGGCGGCGTGGCATCGAGTGCGTCCTTGACGGCCTTGGCCATCTCGTCGAGCGGCTTGTTGAGTGCGCGACGAATCTCCTCGCTCTCGATGCGTACGGTCTTGGGCAGACCGGTGATCACGTCGCGGCCGTTGACCTCGACGTCGAGCTCGTCCTTGAGCGGCACGGCGGAGCCGACCTTGATCTTGATGTCCTCTGCCGTACGCTCGCCGATGGCCAGGTTGTAGGCATCGCGAACGTGCGTGAGGATAGCCTGGTCGAACTCGTCACCGGCAATACGGATGGACTGCGAGACGACGATGCCGCCCATGGCGATAACAGCGACCTCGGTGGTACCGCCGCCGATGTCGATGACCATGGAGCCGGTGGGCTCCTCGACGGGCAAGTCGGCGCCGATAGCGGCAGCCATGGGCTCCTCGATCAGGTAGGCCTGGCGGGCGCCGGCCTGGATCGTGGCCTCAAATACAGCACGCTTCTCGACCGACGTGACGCCAGAGGGAACGCAGACGACAACGCGCGGACGCGGGGTCCACGGATAGCGCTTCTCGGACGCCTTGTCGATAAAGTAGCGAAGCATGGCCTCGGTAACATCGAAGTCGGCGATGACGCCGTCCTTCAGGGGACGAACGGCCACGATGTTGCCGGGCGTACGGCCGAGCATGCGCTTTGCCTCGATACCGACCGCCAGGGTGCGCTCGTCGTTCTTGTCGATGGCGACAACAGAGG
>CABUXL010000023.1 GCA_902495525.1 uncultured Collinsella sp. | reverse complement strand
CTCGACGAGCGCGTCCGCGCGTTCCTGACCCGCGGCGTGACCGGCGACACCGACATCAACGTCATCGACACCGCCGAGTTCGCGATCCCCGGCCTTGACGACGAGTTCCGCGTCATCGTGTCTCCGTGGATCCTCTCCTCGCTGATCACCGATCGTCTTGCCGCTTACTACGAGACGGTCACCAAGCACAACCTCAACTACCGTCGCTACTATCACCAGTTCGACTACTAAGAGCAAATAACGTTTGTGTAATTGGGCCTCGCTCCTATATGGAACGGGGCCTCGCTTGGGTTGGAGAGTAATTATGAGCTATCCCCAGCTTGCCGTCATGAATATCAGCCATCGTTATTTTGACCTTGAGGAGTTCTTTTCTTCGGCGTCGGCTTCGGGCTACACGTGTTGTGAGCTTTGGACCGGGGCGATGCATCTGTATGTCGATTGCCATGGATACGATTCGCTCGAGCAGGTGCGGGAGCTATCACAGCGGTATGGGGTTCGGATTGTGGGGCTTTGTCCCGAACAGAACAACCCCAAGCCGTGGAATATCGCGGCGCGCGGGAATGAGGCGCGTGCCCGCACACTCGCGTACTTTAAGAACGTTGTAGATATCGCGGAGGAACTTGGAGCCGAGCAGGTCATGGTCTCGAGCGGCTGGGCATTTTTGAACGAGCCGATCGAGGACGCGTGGGGTCGCAGCGCCTCGATGCTGCGTGCGATTGCCGAGCATGCGGGAGAGCGCGGCGTGCGACTGGTGCTCGAGGCCCTACAGCCGGTTGAGTCGATGATCGTGAACTCGGCGGCCGACACGAAGCGCATGATCGAGGCAGTTGATCATCCGGCACTTAAGGCGTGTCTGGATTTGGGCGCTATGGCGGTGGCAGGGGATACCATCGACGATTATTTCGATCTGCTTGGCGATGATGTCGCCCACGTGCATTTTGTCGATGTTGCGGCAGATGGCACGACGCATCTTGCCTGGGGTGACGGCGACCGCGATATGCGCGCCGACCTGGATAGGCTGGTGGCGCGCGGCTATCGCGGAGTTGTTTCGGCTGAGACCTATGATTGGCGCTATTTCGCCAATCCCGCGGCAGCCGACGCTCAGGTTATGGCGGAGTACCGACGCGCGATTGGCGCCTAAGTGGGGTTGGGTTGCGACAATCCGCTCCTATGTTTCCAAATGAATACGCTGTGAGTCGCGGGAGACGATTCGCCCCGCAAGCACTCTAGTATGCTAAAGTACCCAGAAGACCGGCGGAGCTATGCCGGTCTTCTGTTCTATACGAAGCACAGCATGAGGAGGCTCACCAGATGACAGCCACACCGTGGGGATTCCGGGACATATTGCCCGAGGAGGCTCAGGCGCGCGAGGAGATTGCGCTGACGGTGAAGGGCTGCTTCAGGGAGCATCATTACCTGCCGGTCGAGACGCCGCTGCTCGAGGACAAGGGGTCGCTCGAGGAAGGCGGCCGCATTGCGGATACGCCGTTTAAGCTCTTTGATGATGACGGTCGCCTGTTGGTGGTCCGTCCCGACAACACGCTGCCGATCGTGCGCTTGGTTTCGACCCGCATGCGCGCGGCCGATCTGCCGCTGCGCCTTCGCTACGAGGCGCCGGTGGTTCGTGAGTGCCAGCGCAACGCCGGCGGCTCGCGCCAGTTTACACAGCTGGGCTTTGAGCTTATCGGTGCGGGCGATACTGCGGGCGATGTCGAGATTGTCTCGCTCGTGGCCGAGGCGGTGCGCAAGCTGGCGCTGCCCGATGCGCGCATTATCGCAGGTAGCGTGCGTCCGTTTAAAGAGCTGCTTGCGGCGTGCGAGGATCGCGAGCTGGCTGCCGAGGCGCTGCGCTGCGTGCACGCCAACGACTTCGTGGGCCTCGATGCCCGCGTGGCGGCAAGCGCCGAGTCCGATGCCGTCAAGGCCGCCATTAGCGAGCTGCCACGTCTGCACGGCGGTGCCGAGGTACTCGACCGCGTGGATGCGCTTCTGACGGCGGCGGGCATTGTCGCGCCGCTCACGCGCGAGCTGCGTGCCCTGGTCGAGGGCCTGGCTCCCGAGGACGCCCAGGTGCTGTCGTTCGACTTCTCCATCATGAACTCTTTCGATTACTACACGGGCCTGGTCTTTAAGGCCTATGCCGGCGGCCTGCCTGATCCGGTGGGTTCGGGCGGACGCTATGACTCCATCTTTACCGGCGCATTTGGCGACGGTATCGAGGTGCCGGCGGCGGGCTTTGCCTTTTCGCTCGAGCGCCTGGAGGCTGCGCGCACCTCGGCCGAGGACGCTGCTTCCGATGGCGATCACGCCGCGGGCCGTGGTGCCGAGGGTCCGCTGCGCATTGCCGTGCCCAAGGGCTCGCTCAAGGCCGACACGCTCGACGTGCTCGAGGCCGCGGGCCTGGACGTCTCGGAGCTGCGCGATCCCGGTCGTCACCTCATCGTGCGCGGTCGCGACACACGCGCCGGCGAGGGCACGGTCGGCGATATCGAGTTTGTCATCGTGCGCCCCAGCGACGCGCCCGCCTTTGTGGGCTGCGGCGGCGCCGACTGCGGCATCTGCGGTTGGGACTCGCTTATCGAGGCCGACCTCAACCTGCTGCAGCTGGTCGATCTGGGCTACGGCCTGTGCACCTTTATCGAGGCGGAGCCCGCGTGGCGCGCCGGCCAGGCCGAGCGCAACTATGCCCGTCGCGGGTCGCTTCGTGTGGCCACCAAGTATCCGCGCATCGCGAGCGCCTGGTATGCCGAGCGCGGCGTGAACGCCGATATCGTCTCCCTGCACGGTAACATCGAGCTGGGACCCATCGTCGGCATGACCGATCGCATCGTGGACATTACCGCGACGGGCGCCACGCTGCGCGACAACGACTTGGTCATCACCGGCCGCATTATGGACTGCACGGCGCGCTTCTTCGTCAACCCGGGTGCCGCGCGCCTGGATCCGCGCGTTCGCAACTTGGCCGATCGTCTGGCTGCTGCCGTGAAGGACAAGCATTTTGAGCCCGTCGCGGGTTCGGCACAATAGCGCGAGCGCGCACGGGCGCCCCCATATCCGGGCTGCGGACCGATTGGTGTCGCTGCCCAGCATCTCGTTTTTCAAACGCAACCTCAACCGATAGGGGATACCGATATGAAGACCATCAAGCTTGCTCCCGGTGAGCGCCTCGTTACCAACCAGCTCAACCGCAAGGGCGTGCTGCCGCAGAACATCGTCGACGCCGCCCGCGATATCGTGGCCAACGTGCGTGCCAACGGCGATGCCGCGGTGCGCGATTACTGCCAGCGTTTTGACGGTGTTGAGCTGCAGAGCTTCCGTCTGCCGCAAGAGCAGATCGATGCCGCGCTCGAAGGCCTCGACCCGGCCTTTGTCGCCGCGCTCGAGAAGGCCGCGCGCCAGATTCGCGAGTTCCACCAGCGCGAGGTCGAGCAGAGCTGGTTTACCACGCGTGCGGACGGCACGATGCTCGGCGTTAAGGTGACCCCGCTCGCGGCGGCCGGCATCTACGTGCCGGGCGGTCGCGCGCAGTATCCCTCCACGGTGCTCATGAATGCCATTCCCGCTAAGGTCGCCGGCGTCAAGCGCGTGGTTATGGTGACCCCGCCGCAAAAAGACGGCCTGATCAGCCCCTACACGCTCGCCGCGGCAAAGCTCGGCGGCGTGGACGAAATCTATATGGTGGGCGGCGCTCAGGCTGTGGCCGCGCTAGCGTACGGCACCGAGACCATTCCGCGCGTCGACAAAATCACCGGCCCGGGCAACGCCTTTGTTGCCGCCGCCAAGCAGATTGTCTCGGGCGACGTGGGCATCGACATGGTCGCCGGCCCCTCCGAGGTCTGCGTGCTGGCCGATGCCACGGCCAAGCCCATGGTGGTCGCGGCAGACCTGATGGCCCAGGCCGAGCACGATCCGCTGGCGGCTTGCTATCTCGTGACCTGCGACGAGCAGTTTGCGCGCGAGGTCGAGGCGGGTATCGACGTTCTGGTGGCGCAGTCCCCGCGCGCCGAGATCACACGCGCCTCGCTCGATAACGAGGGCACCATCGTGGTTGCCGCCGACATGGCTGCCGCCGTCGAGGCCGTGAACACCGTGGCGCCCGAGCACCTTGAGCTGCACTGCAAGGATGCGATGGGTCTGCTCGGCGGCATTCGCAATGCCGGTGCTATCTTTGTGGGCGCCTGGAGCTCCGAGCCGCTGGGCGATTACGTTGCCGGTCCCAACCACACGCTGCCGACCGGCGGCACGGCCATGTTCTCCAACCCGCTTTCGGTCGAAGAGTTCGTCAAGCGCTCGAGCGTTATTTGCTATACGCCCGAGGGCCTGCTCTCCGACGCTCCTGCTACGCAGCGTCTGGCCGAGGCCGAGGGCCTGTGGGCGCACGCGCTTTCGGCCGCCCTGCGCCGTCGCGCGCTGGAGCAGGGCGAGGATGCCGTGAGCGCCGCGTCACTCGCCGCGGCCGACCTGACCAAGGTCGCTTGGCCGGGAGACGCCGTGGCGACAGTTGCCGAGGGCGTGGACCTGGCGGCTACGGGCGCGGATGGCGCTGGCGCGACCGGCGGGGAGGCCTAATATGGCCGAGCTCACACCTCGCATGAAGGAGCTCGTCCAGCCTTACTTGGCCGGTATTGAGCCCTACGATCCCAACTTTACGCCCACGCGCATCAACCTTTCGGCCAACGAGAACACTTATCCCGCGCCGACCGGCGTGCGCGAGGCGGTCGACGCGGCCCTGGTTGCCACGCCGCTCAACCGCTATCCCGATCCCATGTCGAACGACCTGCGCGACGAGCTTGCCGCTTGGCATGGTGTGGCGCGCGAGAATGTCTGCGTGGGAAACGGCGGCGACGAGCTGCTCTATAACTATCTGCTGGCGTTTGGCGGCGCGGGGAGGACCCTGCTCAACTGCCCGCCGTGCTTTAGCGAGTATGCCTTCTTTGCGTCTCTGTGCCAGACCGAGGTGCGTGACGTGTGGCGCGACCCGGCGACCTTTGAGCTCGACCAGGCAGCTGTGCTCGCGGCCGCACCCGGGTGCAACCTTGCGATTGTGACCTCGCCCAACAATCCCACGGGCGATGTGGCGCCGCTCGACTTTGTCGCTGCCCTGTGCGATGCGTGCCCCGGCATGGTCATGGTCGACGAGGCCTACGTTGAGTTTGCCGACGATTCGTTTGGCGCGGCCACCACGGCGCAAGGCCTTATCGCCGAGCATCCCAACCTGGTGATTCTGCATACGCTGTCCAAGGCGTTTGGCGCTGCCGGTACGCGTCTGGGCTACGTGATCGCGGCGCCCGAGGTTATCGAGGTGTTCGCGGCGATTCGCCAGATCTACTCGGTCAACGTGCTGAGCCAGGCGGCAGCACTTGCCTGCGTGCGTGCCCGTGATGCCTATGCGCCTGTGGTGGCGCAGGTCGCATCCGAGCGCGCGCGCGAGCTGGCCGCTCTGCGCGCGATGGCTGCCGAGGGCCTGCCCGTGGAGGTGTGGCCGAGCGCGGCGAACTTTGTGCTCGTGCGCACGCCGCATGCCACGCGCGTGCGCGAGCGTCTGCGCGATGAGTATTCGATTTTGGTGCGCGATTTTAGCTATGCGCCGGGGCTCGCGGACTGTCTTCGCATTACCGTGGGTACCCCGCAGGAAAACGACGAGGTGCTGGCTGCGTTTGCCGCGCTGGTGAAGGAGGAGATGTAGATGGGCCGTTATGCCGAGGTAACCCGTAAGACGGGGGAGACCGATATTGTCGTCAAGCTCGACCTGGATGGAACCGGTGCGTGTGATATCTCGACCGGCGTGCCGTTTTTCGACCACATGCTCAACGCCTTTGGTCGCCATGGCCTGTTTGATTTGACGGTGCACGCGGTGGGCGATGTGGAGGTCGACGCACACCACACCGTCGAGGACACGGGCATTGTGCTGGGCGAGGCGTTCTGCCAAGCGCTGGGTGACAAGGCGGGCATTACGCGCTTTGCCGATGCGGCGATCGCCATGGACGAGACGCTCGTGATGGCCGCCGTGGACATTTCGGGTCGCGGGCAGGCCTACTGCGAGCTGCCCGTGCCGACCGAGCGCGTGGGTACCTTCGATACCGAGCTGGCCGTCGAGTTCTTCTATGCCTTTGCGCGCGACGCCAAACTCACGCTGCACGTGCGCGAGCTGGCAGGCGGCAACTCACATCACATTATCGAGGCCGCCTTTAAGGCCGTGGGCCGCACGATGCGCCGCGCCTGCGAGCTCGATCCCCGCGTGCGGGGCATCCCCAGCACCAAGGGCTCGCTGTAACCTGCCAAAAAGGGACAGGTTTATTTTGGCAGGTTTTATCTGCGGAAATGCTGTCTCATACGGTGGGTGAACGTTTGACCGACCAAAATAAACCTGTCCCTTTTTGGCAGGTTTTGAATGAGATAAGGGAGGGTCGCGTGGGCGAACCGAAGATCGTGGTGGTCGACTACCACAAGGGCAACTTGTCGAGCGTCGTGCGCGGGCTCGTGCGCGCCGGTGCTGCCGCCTGCACGTCGGACGATCCGGAGCAGATCCGCAACGCCGACGGCCTGGTCATCCCGGGCGTGGGCGCGTTCTACGACGCGATCGCCTTTATGCGCGAGAGCGGCGAGGCGGACGCGGTGCTCGACGCCGTTGCCGCCGGAACTCCGCTGCTCGGCATCTGCCTGGGCCTTCAGCTCTTTTTTGAGCGTGGCGACGAGGGCGTGCCGGCGGACGAGGGCGCGGACGCGGACGACGATGCCTCCGAGCAGGTCGGTGGCCCCTGGGTCGATGGCCTGGGCATTATGCGCGGCTCGTGCACGCGCCTGGAGTCGAGCCGCCTGAAGGTCCCACATGTGGGCTGGGACCAGGTGCACATGACGCCTGCCGGCGCGGCCGATCCGCTGCTCGCCGGTTTTGCCGAGGGCGCCAATATGTACTTCACCCACAGCTATGCGGTGGCAGACGATGCCGATGCCGCCGATGTGCTGGCGCGCACGCACTACACGCGGAGCTTCCCGTGCATCGTGCGTCACGGTAACGTGTGGGGCTGCCAGTTCCATCCCGAGAAATCCTCTGCGCTGGGCCAGCGCATCCTTAAGAACTTCGTCAGCATCGTCGAGGAGGTTGGCAGATGATCCTGTTTCCCGCAATCGATTTGATCGGCGGCAAGGTCGTGCGCCTGGAGCGCGGTGACCGCAGCCGCTGTAAGGTATATTCCGACGATCCCGTGGCCGTCGCCCGCTCCTTTGCCGAGCAGGGCGCGAGCTGGGTGCACGTCGTCGACCTGTCCGCCGCCTTTGGCGAGGACGAGGACACATGCGCCGCCAACTCGGCGGCGATTAAGGCCATCTGCGGCGTCGACGGTCTGTCCGTGGACGTGGGCGGCGGCGTCCGCTCGCTTGCACGCATCGATGAGCTGGCCGGCTATGGTGCTCGCCGCATCGCACTGGGCACCGTGCTGGTGACCGAGCCGGGTTTTGCCGAAGTGGCAGCCCAAGGCTTTGGCGAGTTGCTGGTGGCAGACATCGCCGCACGCGACGGTCAGGTCAAGGTGAACGGCTGGCGTGATGGCGCGGGCGTGTCACTCGACGATGCCGTGGCACAGCTCACCGAGCTGGGCTTCAAGCACCTGGTGTACACCGACATCGCGCGCGACGGCATGCAGACGGGCATCGACGTGGCGACGTATCGCCACGTGGCCGAGGTCGCGGGCTTTCCCGTCGTGGCGTCGGGCGGCATCTCGACGCTCGACGACATCCGCGCACTGGCCGCGGTGGGTGAGGACGCGATTGAAGGTGCCATTACCGGTCGCGCGCTCTACGAGGGCAACTTTACGTTGGCCCAGGCACTGGACGCCGTCCGAGGGGAGGAGTAGCCCATGCTTACCAAACGCGTGATTCCCTGCCTGGATGTTAAGGACGGCCGCGTGGTCAAGGGCGTCAACTTTGTGAGCCTGCGCGATGCTGGCGACCCGGTGGAGCTGGCCCGCGCCTACGACCGCGAGGGTGCGGACGAGGTCGTCTTCCTGGACATTACCGCCACAAGCGACAACCGTGCGACGACTATCGAGATGGCGGCGCATGCTGCTGAGGAGCTGGCCATTCCCTATACCGTGGGCGGCGGCTTTCGCGACTTGGCGGGCATGCGGACCATGGTTGCCGCCGGCGCCGACAAGGTGTCGCTTAACTCTGCCGCCGTGCGCGACCCGTCGTTGATCAGCCAGGCCGCCGCGGCGTTTGGCAGCCAGGCCGTGGTCGTGGCGATCGATGCCAAGCGTGTTGGTTTGCCTGGTGAGCCGGGAGCCGACAAGTGGGAGGTCTTTACCGCGGGCGGCCGCAACGCCACGGGTATCGACGCGGTGGCGTGGGCCGAGGAGGCGGCTCGTCGCGGTGCCGGCGAGATCCTACTGACCAGCATGGATCGCGACGGCACCAAGGCCGGCTTTGACCTGGCGCTCACCCGCGCCGTGGCGCGCGCGGTGCCGATTCCCGTTATTGCGAGCGGCGGCGTGGGTACGCTCGAGCATTTTGCCGAGGGTGTGATCGAGGGCGAGGCCGATGCCGTACTGGCGGCGAGCGTCTTTCACTTTGGAACCTTCAGCATTCGCGAAGTCAAAGAGTATATGGCCTCACAGGGCATTCCTGTGAGATTGGACTTCTAATGCTGCGGCTTGTCCAGGCACCCGACCTTCCGGCTCCAACCCTCCTCGCGTACTTAAGTACGCGTCGTCGGGCTTGTCGCTCGGAATCTCGGGCACCTGGACAACCCTCGCCGACCGGCGATGTTTAAATTGGGGAATTGAAATGAGAGAAATTACTACTCCAGCGGATCTTAAATACGACGCCAAAGGATTGATTCCTTGTGTGGTTCAGCAATATGACACCGGCGAGGTGCTTATGGTTGCTTGGATGAACGAGGAATCGGTGGGGCTGACGCTCAAGACCGGTACCACGTGGTTTTGGAGCCGCAGTCGCCAGGAGCTCTGGAACAAGGGCGCGACGAGCGGCAATATGCAAGTGGTCAAGGAGCTCTGGGCCGACTGCGATAGCGATACGCTGCTGGTCAAGGTCGACTCGCCGGGTCCGGCCTGCCATACCGGCAACCGTACCTGCTTCTTTAAGAAACTCGCGTAGGGCGGGCGCTCGATTAGACGCTCGGCCACCAGAAAGGATTGAACTATGGGTGTGCGCACCGCAAACGTTCAGGATGGAAATATCGGTGAGACGCTGACGGGCCTGGCCGAGGTGATTCACGGTCGTCGTGAAGCATCGCCGCAGGAGAGCTATACCGCTCGTTTGCTGACCGACGTCGAGGATGAGCTGCTCAAGAAGCTTGCCGAGGAGTCGAGCGAGGTGATCATGGCCTGCAAGGATAACGATCACGATCACATCCGCTACGAGGCCGGTGACCTGATCTACCACCTGCTCGTAACCCTTGAGCGCTACGGTATCACCCTCGACGAGCTTGCCGGCGAACTCAACGCTCGCCGTCACTAGTCATTGGGGACGTTCTTAAACGACTAGTTAGGCGAGGGGTGTGGATTCCCATTCGCCGGTGGCGTGGGGGATGTCGAAGGTTCGATAGCCACAGTCGTAGGCGTGCGCCTGGGCCTCGCGGATGTTCCAGCAGATGTCGCAGGCGCGGTGTGCGTCCGAGCCAAAGGTAATGGGCACCTCGGCATGGGCAAAGCAGCGCAAGAGGCCGGTCGCGGGGTAGTAGTCGTCGAGCCCCTTGCGCGGCGCGGCAGTCGAGACCTCAACGCGCCGATTCGTGTCGTGTGCGCATTCTGCCATCTGCCCCCAGAACGGCGCGGGGTCAAAATCGGGCGCAAAGCCTTCCTTCGAAAAGCGCATGACCAGGTCGGGATGAGCCATCACATCAAAGTTAAGCGGGCTCTCGCAGGCGCGGCACCAGTCATCGACATAGCGCTTCCACACGCCGCGCACGCCCAGGTTTTCCCAAACGTGCAGGTCGGTGTCGTCGTCGATCCAACCGCAAAGGGAATCGGGTGTATCGGGGCGAGCGACGTTTTCCGTTCCCGCCGTACCCGCGGCACCGGCCATGATATCGCCGGGGTTGCCAATCCAGTGCACGCTGCCCAGGCGTACCACGGCGCCTTCGGACCAGCGCTCAACCAAAGGCTTGCAGCCTTCGTACCAATCGCATTCAAAGCCATAGATAAGCTCGAGATCCGGCGCGATCTGCGCGGCAAGCTTGCGGGCGTCCTCAAATGCCAGTCGATGCGCCGTCAGGTCGCTCTCGACAACCTGTACCTCGCAATTGGAATCCATGCTGGCGGGCAGGGTAAGGTGATCGGTCGAGACCATGACGCGGCAACCGGCCGCAGCAGCGGCGCGGACGTTGTCCTCAAACGAGGCGTGCCCGTCCGAAAACGAGGTGTGGGTATGGCAATCGATCAGCGGGCAAGCAGACATGGCGGCTCCTTTGCGTCAAGCGAATCCGCTTCATTGTAATGGCGCAGCTCTCAACACGCCGGGCACGCGGGGGGTCGAAATCGATTGGAAAGGCTGCGCGACGCGCGGTGCGGCCTCGCTTGTGCTCTCAAAACATGTACATCAGCCTCCAAAAGCTGCAAAAAATGACATGTTTGGAGGCTGACGTACACGTTTGAGTGAAGCGGGCCGGCGTTGGAGCGCGCCAGCACTTGCGCCCAGCAAAAGTCGCACCTATCCCATGACGTCGCCCCTGCACCGCCTGCGATGTGCTAGCGTTTGGGTGAACAAAACGAGCCCGTGCGGAAAGGATCCGGACCGTATGCAATGCGATAGCACATCCCCGCTGTCCCGCGAGACCGATGCGCCCGAGACTATCGTCAAGCTGGAATGCGATATCGATGACGCGTCGCCCGAGGTGCTTGCCTACGCCGCCGACCGCCTGCGCGAGGCGGGTGCGCGCGAGGTGCACTGGCTGCCCGTCTATTGCAAGAAAGGCCGCCCCGGCTGGCAGCTGCAGGTAATCTGCGCCCACGAGGACATCGAGCGCCTGCAGACGATCATCTTTTTGGAAACCACGACCAATGGCATCCGTCGCCAGGTCATGGAACGCGTTTGCCTGCCACGCCGCTTTGAGCAGGTGACGACGCCATGGGGCGAGGTGTCCGTCAAGGTGGCCACCCTGCCCGACGGCAGCGAGCGTGCAGCGCCCGAGTACGAGGACTGCGCCCGCCTTGCCCGCGAGCACGGTGTGCCGCTCCAGCGCGTGATGCAGGCAGCACAAGCCGCGGCTCTGCAATTTGAGTGACACGGTCGGCGACGCGCCACACCCACCCCATCAACCTCACCGAAAGGACCACCATGAAATACCTCATCGCTTCCGACATCCACGGCTCGGCATACTGGACCGAGCGCCTCTGCGCCGCCATTGAGTCCGAGCAGCCCGACCGCATCGTCCTGCTGGGCGACCTGCTTTATCACGGTCCGCGCAACGACCTGCCGCGCGACTATGCTCCCAAGCGCGTGATTCCGCTGCTCAACGCCCTAGCCGACCGCATCATCGCGGTGCGCGGCAACTGCGACGCTGAGGTCGACCAGATGGTCCTCGACTTCCCCGTCATGGCCGACTACGCCACGCTGTTTGACGAGACCGGCCGCGAGCTGTTCCTGACGCACGGCCATGTCTTTGGCGCCGGCATGCACAACAGCGTCGACCACGCGCCCGCGCTGCCCGAGGGCTCCGCGCTCGTCTACGGCCACACGCACATCAAGGTCAACGAGGAAAGCGCCGCGCACCCGGGCCTGTGGCTCTTCAACCCCGGCAGCGTGAGCATCCCCAAGGACGGCTCGCACAGCTACGGCATCTACGAGGGCGGCGCGTTCCGCCACGTGATCCTGGAGGAGGACTAACCATGGCGCAGCATATGGCTCAGCAAAATGCCGAGGGCTCGCGCGATCTGCCCACGCTGATAGACGCGTCGGCCGAGCTGCAGCATCTGGTGCAGACCATCTGGCGTCTGCGTCAGCCCGATGGCTGCCCGTGGGACCGCGAGCAGACGCACCGCAGCATCGGCAAGAACATGATCGAGGAGGCCTACGAGGCGCTCGACTGCATCGAGGCGGACGACGCGGTTCACCTGCGCGAGGAACTGGGTGACGTGCTCATGCAGGTCGTGCTGCATGCGCAGATTGCTGCCGACGCCGGCGAGTTTACGCTGGCCGACGTGGCGCGCGATATCGACGCCAAGCTCATTCGCCGCCACCCGCACGTGTTTGGCGATGCGGATGCCGAGAGCTCCGACGAGGTGCTCAAGATTTGGGACGAGGTCAAGCTTGCCGAGAAAGCCGCCAAGGACAAGGCCGTGGCGGCGGGCGAGGCCGCGCCCGAGGGTCTGCTCGATGGCGTGCCCACGCATCTGCCGGCGTTGATGCAGGCGCAGAAGGTGTCACGCAAGGCGGCCGCCGTAGGCTTTGAGTGGGAGACGGTCCAGGACGTGTGGGACGAGGTTGCCGAGGAGCGTGCCGAGTTTGAGGCCGAGGCCCCTGGCTCGCCCGAGCGCGAAATGGAGTTTGGCGATCTGCTCTTTGCCCTGGTCAACGTCGCGCGCAAGGAGGGTATCGACGCCGAGAGCGCCCTGCGCGCGAGCACGGCCAAGTTTCGCCGTCGCTGGGCTGCGATGGAACAGATGGCGGCCGATGCCCACGTTGATCTTGCCGAGCTTTCGACCCATGGGCTCAACGACCTGTGGGACGCAGCAAAGGCAGGGGAGTAAGACTGCGGGAACGACGGGCTGACACGCCTCATCGTTCCCGCTAAATTTTTCGAAAAACAAGTGTATCCCTCGGCTAACTTAGGGCATAATGCAAAAAGTGCGACAAGGCTAACTTACGGAGACGCACCGACGGTGCACAGTCGGCCAGTCGCTTGCATCAACTACGTTTCCAAGTGAGAGGGAGACAACATGAGTGACATTTTGGACGTCTACGGTCGTGAGGTGCTTGACAGCCGCGGCAACCCCACCGTCGAGGTCGAGGTCGTGCTCGAGGACGGTAGCTTCGGTCGCGCGATGGTGCCTTCGGGCGCTTCGACCGGCGCCTTTGAGGCATGTGAGCTGCGCGATGGCGACAAGGGTCGCTACCTGGGCAAGGGCGTTTCGCAGGCCGTCGAGCATGTCAACAACGAGTGCGCCGATGCCGTCGTGGGTCTCGATGCCTTCGACCAGCGCGCCGTCGATGCCGCGCTGATTGCCGCCGACGGTACGCCCAACAAGACCAAGCTCGGCGCCAACGCCATTCTGGGTGTGTCGCTGGCCGTTGCCCGCGCTGCGGCAGAGTCGGCGGGCCTGTCGCTGTACCAGTACCTGGGCGGCGTCAACGCCCACCTGCTGCCCACGCCCATGATGAATATCCTCAACGGTGGCGTGCATGCCGACAACAACGTTGACTTCCAGGAGTTTATGATTATGCCCGTGGGTGCTCCGAGCTTTGCCGAGGGCCTGCGCTGGTGCGCCGAGGTCTACCACACCCTCAAGGGCGTGCTGCACGAGGCCGGCCTTGGCGGCGGCGTGGGCGACGAGGGTGGCTTTGCGCCCAATCTCAAGACCAATGCCGAGCCGTTCGAGTACATCACCAAGGCCGTCGAGAAGGCTGGCTTTAAGCCCGGCGTCGACTTCATGTACGCCATGGATCCGGCGTCCACCGAGTTCTACAACGCTGAGACCGGTATGTATGAGCTCAAGGGCGAGGGCGTGGAGTACACGAGTGCCCAGATGGTTGATTACTGGGAGAAGCTCGTTGACACCTATCCCATCATCTCCATCGAGGACGGCATGGCCGAGGAAGACTGGGACGGCTGGGTCGAGCTTACCCGCCGCATTGGCAACAAGGTGCAGCTGGTGGGCGACGACCTGTTCGTCACCAACACCGAGCGCCTCAAGAAGGGCATCGAGCTGGGTGCCGCCAACGCGATCCTGGTCAAGGTCAACCAGATCGGCACGCTCACCGAGTCGCTCGAGGCCATCGAGACCGCCAAGGAGGCCGGTTACGCCTGCATCGTGAGCCACCGCTCCGGCGAGACCGAGGACTCCACGATCGCCGACCTGGTCGTGGGCGTCAACGCCGGCCAGATCAAGTCGGGCGCCCCGTGCCGCAGCGACCGTATCGCCAAGTACAACCAGCTCATCCGCATCGAGGACGAGCTTAAGGGCAGCGCGCGCTACGCCGGCAAGGCCGCGTTCTACAACATTCGCTAAACGGGCGAATTTGGCGAGGGGGAGGCTGACTCGGTTCCGCCTCGCCTTGGCTGGATGCCGCAAAGCGCTATGGGCGCTGGGCCATACGGCTCAGCGCCTTTTTTATGTCGAGCAAAGGCTGGCGAAGGCGGTGCGCGCGCTCGTGCTATAACTAGAATACTTAGCGCAAACAAACCTCAACCGCACAAGGCGCACATGGATCAGATTTACGACAACAGGTACTATTCCGCCGGTTCGCGTGAGCCGTCGCCTCGCCGTGCGCGCACGGTGCAGCTCGGTGGGTCCGCCTACGCCGGCGCCGACCGCTCCACGCAGCGCCCGACAAGTACCTCGCGCCCCAATGCTCATGTGAATACTTTGGCAGATGGACCAGTGCGCCCGGCACGTTCGTCGCATGCGTCGCGTCCCTCGGCCCAGACGCACGACAGGTCGAGCAGGCCCTCGAGCCGTCTTTCGGGCTCGGACTTTATGCACTACGCCAACGACAACGCGGTGGTCAAGGCGATCTACGACTTTACCCACGGTCCTCAGCGAGGGCTATTTATCGGCATCGTCGTTGCCCTGGTGCTCGTGAGCCTGTATTTCCCCGTGCGCGACCTGTACGTGGCAAAGCGTTCGAGCGATATCTTGGCCAAGCAGGTCGAGATTCGCCAGCAATACAATGATGAGCTGCAAAAAAGCGTCGACAAGCTGCTCTCGGAGGAGGGTATCAAGGACGCGGCATCCGAGGACCTGGGCCTGGTGATGCCCGGCGAGAAGAGGATTGAAGTGCAGGGCCTGGACGGCGATTCGGATGCCTCGTCGAGCCAGAAGTCGTCGAACGCCAAGAAGGCCAGCGAAGTTGCCAAGGAAATCGAAGAAGTCGGCAAGGACGCGCCGTGGTACATCCAAGCGCTCGACATGCTGTTTGGGTTTAACGGCGTCGAGGGCCAGACGGTCGTGTCCAACGGCAAATAGCGCCCGGAGGGGAGCCCGCAATGACAAATTGCAAACGCTATAAGGTGGCCGCGATCGACCTGGGAACGGTGTCGTCGCGACTGGTGTTGGCCCAGGTCGAGGGCGGGGCGATTGTGGAATCGTCCAAGCATACCGAGATTACCGACTTGGGTGAAGGCGTGGACGCGACGGGTCGCTTTTGCGAGGCGGCGGTCGAGCGCGTGCTCGCTGCATGCCGCATGTTTGTGGACGAGGCGCGTGCCTTTGGGGCCGCGTGCATTTGCACCACATGCACGAGCGCCGCGCGCGATGCATCCAATGCCGCACTGCTGCTGGACGGTCTGCGTGAGCTGGGGCTCGAACCGCAGGTGATTCCGGGCGAGGTCGAGGCGCGCCTGACGTTTTTTGGCGTGGCGCACGACTTTGCCGGCGAGCGCATCATTGTTGCCGATTCGGGCGGCGGATCCACGGAGCTCGCAACGGGCGTCTATGCGCCGGAGCGTGGAGTCTTTGCGCTGGAGGGCACGCGTTCGCTGGACATCGGTTGTCGCCGTGTGACGGAGCGATTTTTCTCGGCACTGCCGCCCGCACGCGGCGAGCTTACTGCCGCTGCCGCGTGGGCGGGCGAGCAGTTCGCTGCCTATTTTGAGGGCCTGCCGAGCAATTTTGAGCGCGCCGAACGCTTGGTCGCAGTGGGTGGCACCGTCACCACACTCGTGGCGCTCGTTCATGAGCTGGAACCGTACGATTCGAGCTTTGTGCACCTGCGCGAGCTTTCGCTGGATCAGGTTTCGGCCGCTATCGAGCGCATGTCTGCGTTGGATGCGGACGGCATCGCCGCTCTACCGGGTGTACAGCCCAAACGCGCGGGCGTGATCTTGGCTGGTGCCGTGGTAATCCGCGAGCTTATGCGAGCCGGCGGCTACAAGACGCTCACTGTAAGCGAGAACAGCTTACTCGCCGGCATGGCCGCCACCATCAACGAGGCTCTCGACGGTGCGACCCCCACCATCTCCTGGACCCCAGAGCTCAGCACCCTCTAAATAAGTTGCGGTGAAATAGTTCCTAAATAAGCTGGTAAACGGTATAAACAGGATTTATTCCACCGCAACTTAGAGCTCCGCCGGCGTGTAAAAGAAACGAGCCCGCATCCCTGGGGGACACGAGCTCGTAAACAATACATGGTAGGGGCGGTGGGACGTCTGCGTATTTGCTGCGCAAATACGCACCGGCTTCGGCCGCCTGTCGGCGCCCTCGCCGGCTCGCTACGGACGCTGCGCGTCCGCTTAACGCTCGCCCCCTCGCGGGTTCGAGTCCCGCCGGCATCTTAAAGAAACGAGCCCGCATCCCCGGGGGACACGAGCTCGTAAAAGCCAAATGGTAGGGGCGGTGGGACTCGAACCCACAATCCTTGCGGCGAGAGATTTTAAGTCTCCTGCGTATGCCAATTCCGCCACGCCCCCGTGAGACTAGAAGTCTAGCACAAGCCGTCCGTTACGCGTTGACGGCCATCGAGTGTTGGCCCGACTTCTCCAGGAACTCCTGGAACTTGGCTTCGTCGCCCTTGTTCTTGTACTGCAGAGCCAACAGATACTCCAAGCGGCAGCTCTTGACCTTGTCGTCACCGGCCTCCTTGAGCATGCGCTCCAGCTCGGGAATGTCGTTGTGGCGCTTGAGGATCATCGTGTCGTACATCAGTTGGCATTCGTGTGCGACTGCCTCGGCCTGGCCGCCCTCAAAGCCTTTGATCTCGTGCAGCAGCTCCTTGGACTTTTTGCGGTCCTCCTGGCCAACGTAGTAGTTAAAGGCCTTAATCACCAGGTCGACGCGCTGCATCTTGGGCAGATTGAGTCCCAGCAGCAAATCGAACATCTCGTCGGCGCGCTTGTGGTCCTCGCGCAGCAGATAGGAGTTCAGGCGCAGGTAGTCGCGGTTATAGCGCGGGTACAGCATGCTGGTGAGTTTGCCATCGAGCAAACGATCGAACTCGTCCCACTGCTTGGCAGCCATAAGCTGTTGCAGGCGCTTAAACGTGGTGCGTTTTTTTACGCTAAAGAACACCGATATGGCGATACAAATAATGACGACGGCGGTCCAGAGGGTGCGGGAATCGGGCATTTTAGAGTCCTTAGTCGCTCGTAAAGCGAGCGGTATGACAACACGTGCTAGATGTATTATACGCGGCGTGCAAGCAAACTGGCATAAAAGCGCATCGAGGCCGAGCGCCATCGCTCGCTGCGGTACACTTACCTAAAGTAAACCATGAAGGGAGACATTACCTATGAAGAAGATTGTTTTGGCTTGCGGTGCTGGCGCTGCTACTTCCACGCTCGTTGCCCAGAAGGTCGCCACCATGCTCGACGCCAACGGTTACGCCGACAAGTACGAGATCGTGCAGTGCGCCATCTCCGAGGCCAAGGACGTTTGCGACGAGGGCGCCGATCTGCTGATCGCCACCACCGTTGCCCCCGAGGGCCTTACCTGCCCGTACGTGAGCGGCGTGCCCTTCATGACCGGCATGAACCGCGTCGCTGCCGAGAAGGCCGTTCTTGACGTCATGGCTCAGTAGGCGCTGACTGCATGAGTGAGCAGAACGCCAATCCGGTCGAGCTCTTTGGCATGCGCGTTGCCCATGTGGGCATTAACGCCACCGACCCGGCAGACGCCCTGGAGATCGCGGAGCTGTTCTCGACGATGATGGGTCTGCCCGTTATCGAGACCCCGGTTTCGTACTTTAACGATTCGCTGGTCGAGGTCATGAAGCAGAATGGTCGTGGCACCAAGGGCCACATCGGCTTTGCCGTCAACGACATTGATGCGGCCGAGAAGTGGTTTGCCGAGCGCGGGCTCGAGGTCAACGAGGAGTCGCGCGTGCTGCTGCCCGACGGCGGCACCAAGCTCGTGTACTTTAAGCGCGAGTTCGCCGGCTTCGCCGTGCACCTGTGCCGCGAGTAGCGCACAAGCTGCCATAGCTGGCAAAAAGGGATAGGGCCGCGTGGCCCTATCCCTTTATTTATGCCGAGGGGCTTCCTGCCGCGGCAGGCGAATCGTAAAGCGGCTGCCGACCCCTTCGACCGAGGTCACACCGATGACGCCGCCGTGGCTGTCGACGATCCACTTGGCGATCGCAAGCCCCAGACCCGAACCCTGTGCGCCGGCATCGCGCGCGTTGTCGGCACGGTAGAACCGCTCGAACGCGTGAGCTGCGGATTCCTGGTTCATGCCGATGCCCTCGTCCTCAACACTTATGTCGATCGTGCCCGCGCCCGCATCCGGCGTTATGCCAAATGTGACGGTCGTTCCCGCATCCGAGTACTTGGCGGCGTTTTGCACGATCACGCGCAGAGCCTGCTTCACGAGCGCCACGTCGACGGGCGCGTCGCAGCGCGGGTCGCTGGCAAGCGCAGCGTCAGAAGCCAGCCGATACGTGTGCTCGGTATCGATCATCTGCGATTCTTCGCATACCTCGCTGACCAGTGCAGCCAAGTTGGTATGCGCGCGCCGCAGGACCGTGCGCCCGGCATCGCCGCGCGCCAAAAACAGCAGCTGCTCCACAAGCTCTTGCATGTGCTCGCTTTCGGCTTTAAGGGACGCGATGGACTCCGCCAGCACGTCCGGGTCGTCCTTACCCCAGCGGTCGAGCATGTTCACGTAGCCCTGAATCACCGCGATGGGCGTGCGCAGCTCGTGGCTCGCGTCGTTGACAAAGCGCATCTGCTGCAGCTTGGCCTCTTGCATCTGGCGCAGCAGGCGGTTGAGTGCGACCTCGATGCTTGCCAGGTCGGCGTCGCCGGTGGTGACGCTCGGCGAGTCGACGCTTGCGCGCTCGATGGCCTGCTCCAGTGTTTCCATTTTGCCGCCGGCGAGTTGCATGCGGCCGAGTTCGTCCACGCGCAGGGCCAGATCGTTGAGCGGCGCCATGGTGCGGCGCACGCGGCGGGCGCCGCCGAGCATATCGAGCATGCTGATGATCTGCCAACCTACAACAACGATATAGAGGGGCCAAAGTGCGATGAGGTCCTGCGCGAGGGGGAAGGTCTTGGTGGTACGCGCAAGCTCGACGGTATAGGTGAGCGTTGTCAGGTCCCAGCCGCGCGCGGGCTTCAGCGACATGCCGCGAACGGTGGCGCCGGGGATCCATCCTGCGGTAAACGCGCTGTCGGGCAGTGTCTGGTTGTATCCATAGACGAGGATCGCCGCCGCAATCACCATCAGCAGCAGATCGAGCCAGACGTAGCTTATCAGGCGGCGCCACATATAGCTCCAGTTGATGGCACGGGCGATGGAGGTGACGCGTTTGGCCTCGGCGTTACGCACGGCAGACATAGCCCACCCCGCGCACGGTCTGGATGATGCGGGCGCTGCCGGCGTCTTCGATCTTGGCGCGCAGGTGCGCGATGTGCACGTCGACGTTGTTGGTGTCGCCTACGTATTCGTAGCCCAGCGCCTCGTGCGCGATGCGCTCGCGCGTGAGCACGCTGCCGGCGTGCGCCATAAGCAGGGCGAGGACATCGAACTCGCGGGCCGTGAGCGCGATGGGTGAGCCGCCGACCGTGACTTCGCGGCGATCGGGATCGAGCACGACCGAACCCGCGGCGAGCGTGGCGGGGGAGAGCGAGGCGGAAACCTGGGTCGAGTCACTGACCGGGGGCATCGCAGTGGCGCCGACACCCGTGCCGCCTGCCGCGCCCGTCCCGATGCCGCCAACGCCCGAAGCCGCCCGCACGGCCTCCGAGCGCTTCAACGCCACGCGGATCCGTGCGAACAGCTCCTCAATCGCAAACGGCTTGGTCAGGTAATCGTCGGCGCCGGCATCGAGCCCGGCCACCTTGTCCATCACGGCATCGCGCGCGGTGACCATTATCACCGGCACATCCTTGTGCTTGCGGACGCGCCGCAGGACCTCCATGCCGTTGAGCTGCGGCAACAGCACATCGAGCAGAATAAGATCGTAGTTGCGCTCCAGCGCCAGGTCCACGGCGGTGCGGCCATCGGCGGCGTGTTCCACCTGGTAGCCCTCGTGCTCCAGCTCGAGCGTCACAAAGCGGGCGATTTTCTCCTCGTCCTCTACGATCAGGATCCGTGCCATGCGTGCCCCCGTCTGCGATTACTTGTCGTCGTTCAGATTTTGCTTGATGTCGTCCGCGGCATCGGCGGCGTGATTCATAAGGTTGTTGATACTGCCGGGCACGTCGCCGTCGCTGTCGATGCGGTAGCGCATGCCAAAGAACAGGCCAATCAGCATCAGCCAAATCGTAGCGCCCCAGGCAAACAGGGCGATGATGGGGATCAGGATGGGGATGTTGAGGATGATCGCATCGCGGCGCGTGGCGATAAACTTGGTGTCCAGGCTCAGGCGGAAGAGCTTTTTGAGGTACTCCCATACGCTGTCCATCTTCTTGGAGAAGTCGGTCTTTTCGCTCGACTTCTCGTAGGCGGCCTGCGCGGCGACCATCTCGGCTGAGGGCTCATCGACTGGCGCGGACTCGGTGGCGGCGTGCGCCGACGTGGTCTGGGTCTTGCCTTGCGACTCGAGCCAAATGATGGCGTCCAAAACGTTGCCGTCGGCGGCGTCGAGCGCGGCTTTGGCATCGGTGTAGCTCACGTTGCACTTGGTGCGGATGGTTTCAACTTTTTCGAGGTCGTCCATGACCTGTCCTTTCGTTCGATGGGCGCGACGCCGGGCGATCTGCCCGGGCGCGAGCGTTGCGTTCGGCGGCCTGCGTTGCGCGGCGCCGCCCCGCCCTTGGTCGAACTCTATAGTGCAGGTTATAGATTAAGCGATTCTTGAGCCAAGATTAATGTTGGATGAGTTTTTGGGTGGCGGTGGGGAAGGGAGAGATGCCTTTCTGGATAGCTAGCAGCGAGGTCTAATGCTTTTCCCGAGAAGTGAACGAGCTAAAACGGACCCCCGAAGCATCGACACTTTAAAGGTGCCGTTTCCTGCGGTTTCAATGCTGAAATCCCACGATTTTGCCGCCGAAAAATGCGGCTGTTTCAGGGGCCCAAAAACAGCCGTTCACTTCTCGGGAAAAGAATTAGACCTCGATAGCGGGGGGATGGGGTGCCGGTGCAAAACGGCGTCAAGGGTTGGTCGAGCAGGCGGTTTCTCCATTGATGTCCGCATGGCATGTGACACTTACCCTGCCGCCCCGCTCTGCCGCGGCGGCATGCGTCTGAACAATGACCCTCTAAGGAGTTCGATACCGATGAGTGACAACGCAAAGCATCTCGCAAAGAAGTGCGTCAAGGACGCGGGGCCGTGCCTCGCACTGTGTTTTGCCGGCGCAGCGGTCGCGCTGCTGGCTTCTTTGGGGCCGTTCGACGTGCTCCGAAGTGCCAGTTCCCTGCACGTTTGCATGGCCCTTGCCGGCGCCATGATGACCGGCGGCGTGCTCGATCTGGTTTTTTGGGTGTTTGACCCGTTTGGATGGAAGAGCGAGGGGTAGGTCCCAAAGGATGGAAGGGCTGGAACGGTTGGCTTAGTGATCGTGCAGAATGTGGGCTAGCGACTTACAGAGAAGTGGTGATCCGATGACGGTCTATGTGACGGGCGACATTCACGGTGGGCTCGACATGCAAAAGCTGCGCGACTGGGAGCTTGGGGATAGTCTGACGAGTGACGACTATCTCATCGTCGCCGGCGACTTTGGCTTTCCGTGGGATTTCTCTGCCGAGGAGTGCGCCGATATTGCTTGGCTGGAATCGCGTCCCTATACCGTGTTGTTCGTCGACGGCAACCACGAGCGTTTCGATCACTGGGCGGAGCGCCCCATGGAGTTGTGGCACGGTGGGCTGACGCAGCGCCTGTCGGATGCCTCGCCCATACGGCGGCTGACGCGTGGCGAGGTTTTTGAGCTCGACGGCTCAACGATCTTTACCATGGGCGGCGCCACGAGCGTGGACAAGGAATACCGCATTCCGTATTCCAGCTGGTGGCCGCAGGAACTGCCGGACGAGCGCAACTTTGAGGAGGCGCGGGCAAAGCTCGACAGCGTGGGCTGGAAGGTCGACTACGTGATTACCCACACCTGCGCTACGCGCATGCTCTCGCCCACGCTCTATCCGGCACCCGGCTGGAATTGCCCCGCCGTCGATCGGCTCACGGCATTTTTCGATGAGCTGGAAGATCGCTTGAACTACAAGCGCTGGTACTACGGGCATTTTCATCGGGATGCCAACCCAGCCGAGCGCCATACCGTGCTCTACGACTGCATCGTTCGCCTGGGCGACGAGCTCCAGCCCTGGGATGTTGCGTAGGGGCGGGATGGCTGGCTACTCGACCGTTACAGTGATGTTATCCCGATGCGCACGGATAGCATCCCAGCTAAAGCGCTCGACCAACTGCTCGGCAGAGCGCGGCGTGGTGTCCGGCGCGATGCCTGTTTGCCCGGCGAGCCAGCCCAGCAGTGCCTCGGGTGTGCCAAAGCGGGTACGGAGCTCGCCCAGGTCCAGATCGCGATCGCGTTTGGAAAGGCGGCGGCCGTCCGGCGACATAAGCAGCGGAATGTGCGCGTAGTGCGGTGTGGGCAGTCCCAGCAGATGTTGCAGATAGATCTGGCGCGGCGTGGAACCAAGCAGGTCGCATCCGCGTACGATCTCGGTGACGCCCATGGCAGCGTCGTCGACCACCACGGCCAGCTGATAGGCAAACACGCCGTCGCTGCGACGCACCAAAAAGTCGCCGCACTCGGTGGCGAGTGCCTCGCATTGGGCTCCGTACGTGCGGTCAACGAATTCGACCACATCGTCTGCGAGGTCGTCGACGGCGGGCACGCGCAGGCGCGTGGCCGGAGCACGCAGGATGCTGCGGCGGGCAACCTCCTCGGCAGAAAGGCCTCGGCAGGCGCCGCGGTAGATGGGCGTGCCGTCGCTCGCGTGCGGCGCGCTCGCGGCGTGGAGCTCGGCGCGCGTGCAAAAGCAGGGATAGGTGAGGCCGGCGTCTTGCAGCTGGTGCAGGGCGTCCTCGTACAAGTCCAGGCGATCGTGCTGGTAGTAGGGGCCTTCGTCCCACTCAAGCCCCAGCCAGGCTAGGTCGTCAATCAATTGGGCGGCAAGTTCCGGGCGCTTGCAGCGATCGTCCAGGTCCTCGATGCGCAACACGATGCTGCCGCCCTGGCTGCGGGCCGAAAGCCATGCGCACAGGCAGCTGAACACGTTGCCCAGGTGCATGCGGCCCGAGGGCGACGGGGCGAAGCGGCCCACGACGGGCGCGAGGGCGGGGGCGAGCTTGCTGTTGGGCGCCGTCGATGTGGCCACAGCGGGCGTTGTTATGTTGCGTGCGTTGATATCCATGCGGACGAGTATAGCGCGGGGTGAGGTGGGGGGCGTCGTCGATGCTCGCGAGTTGCCGAGGCTGCGTGTTGTGCGCGGCGGGCACCGACTCAACACCTCGATTGCCGCCCCAAGCTCAGCCCCTTCAACCCCTCAAACGACAGAAACCCCGGCAGCTCTTCGCAACTGCCGGGGTTTCCGCGGAAAAGGGGGACATGATCCTCAAGCGAACGGCAAAGGGGCAAACCGTTTTCGCTCAACTGCTTTATGCCCCTCGCTCGCCGGCTTAATCGGCTCACGCCGCGCCCACACAAAGCCGCTACACCTGTGACGGAGCTATGAAGTGGTATCTATTGCCGGAGCGGGCTGTGCCAAGGAGTGTCCCAGATTGCCGGCAGATAAGGAACGTCCCCAGGTGCCGGCCGCGGGCGTGACTTTCGTCCCGTTTGATACTCCGCTGACCTAGATGTTCGTCACATGAACCCGCAAACGTGGGACAATGACGCTACTGGTATCACAGACAAAGGATGTGCCTATGAACGCCCCCGTTGCCAAGACCTGTCGGCAGCGCTGCCCGTTTGCGCGATTTGCTTCCATTTGCGCGCTCGTCGCGTGCGCGCTGCTGCTGTTGCCCGCCGTTGCACGTGCCGACGGGTATTCCATGACCCAAACCTACATCAGTGCCACGGTCGAGGCCGATGGATCGCTGACCGTTGTCGAGGGACGCCAGTTTGATTTCGACGACGACATCAACGGCGTGTTTTGGGAGATCAATACGGGCACCAACCAGCAGGGCGGCACGGCGGGCGTTGACGTGCTGAGTGTCGAGGAAGAGGACACCGCGTTTAACAAAGTCGATAGCGCGAACAAGGGCGATTCTGGCGTCTACACGGTCGAGCAGGCCGGTGACGGCGTAAGGATTAAGGTGTTCAGCCCCCACGAGAGCGGCGACAGCGCGATCTATTACGTGAGTTACACCATGACCGGTGCGGTTATGAACTGGGCCGATACCGCCGAGCTCTACTGGAAGTTTGTGGGCGACGGCTGGTCCGCGGATTCCGATGACGTCGAGATGGAAGTGCGCTTCGCAAATGCCGCTGCCGGGACGGCGGCCGTCAAAGGCGATAACTTCCGCGCATGGGGCCACGGTCCGCTGACGGGCGACGTGTCGCTCGATGAGGACGAGCCCATGGTCACCTATACCATTCCCTGCGTGCATCAGGGCGAATTCGCCGAGGCACGCATCGCCTTCCCCAGCGACTGGGTGCCGCAGCTTGCCGCCTCGGGCGAAGAGCGCATGTCAACGATCCTGAGCGAAGAGAAGGAATGGGCCGACGAAGCTAACGCCCGCCGCGCTCACGCTCGCATGATTGCCAATGCACTTGCCGTGCTAAGTGTTGTTGCGGCGGTGGCCTTTACCGGCACAATCGTTATGCTCAAGCTGCGCAAGCGCAAGCCCAAGCCGCTTTTCCAGGACGAATATTTCCGCGATGTGCCTTCGGCCGACCATCCCGCCGTGCTTTCGGCCCTCATGAGCTGGAACGAGGTGCCCGATCAGGCATATATCGCCACGCTCATGAAGCTCACTGACGACCGTGTGATCAAGCTGGAGCAGGCGACCGTGACCAAGGCCAAGAAGGGTCTGTTGGGGCGTGAAAAAGAAGAGCAGACGTATCGCGTGACGGTGAGCGATGCGGGCTGGAAGTCGGCCAAGGGCATTGACCACATGGTGCTCAAGGTCTTCTTTGCCGGTGCTAAGCCTGACGAGAACGGCGATCGCTCGCGCACGTTCGACGAGCTGCAGCACTACGTCAAGCAGCACGCTACACCCGTGGGTGATAAGCTCGAGGACTATCAGAACACCGTTAAGGGCAAGCTGGCCGATAGCGAGTACGTTGCCTCGGACGGCATTGTTGCAATGGTATTTTGCCTGGTTCTTGGTATCCTGGTTGCCTTTGTTCCCGTGGGATCCATCTTCTTTACCGATGGCGCACAGGCGAACATTACCGCCGCGGTTATCTCGGTGCCGATTGTGCTGGTGGGTATCGGCGTGGGCCTTACGTTCCGCCGCTTTACGCCGGAGGGCGCCGAGGTGGCGGCTCGCTGCAAGGCACTTAAGCATTGGCTCGAGGACTTCACGCGTCTAAAGGAAGCCGTCCCCGGCGATCTGGTGCTGTGGAACAAGCTGCTGGTGATGGGTGTGGCACTGGGTATTTCCAAGGAAGTGCTGCGTCAGCTTGCCGAGGCCGTGCCGCCCGAGGTGCGCGAGGCCGACGGTTTCTACGACAATTACCCCTGCTACTGGTGGTACTACCATCATTACGGTACCGAGTCCCCGCTCGATTCATTCGATGACGTGTATCACGAGAGCATCCGTGAGCTGGCTTCGAGTTCCGATAGCTCGAGCGGCGGCGGTGGCGGCGGCTTCTCGGGCGGCGGAGGCGGCGGCGTCGGCGGAGGCGGCGGCGGAACGTTCTAGCGAGCGCTTGCTTTGGGGTGGATCTTTCTGGGCGGTTGCCAGGGAAGATTCATCCCATTTTTGTGCATCGAAACGGGCCATACTTTCCGCTGCGGACCTTCGCGCAAGGGGCAGTGGGCAAAAAATGCCAAATATGAGTACTGTTGCCTAGATTGTCACATTTGTTTGTACTAAATAATGGACTCCTAACGATATTATTTCTCGTTAGGAGTCCATTTTATTGTACATTTGGGGAGATACGTTAGTTCATCCGACGCGCCGAGACGCCTAAGAGACCCGAAAAAGCCGAATTGCGCTGCTACTAAAAAGGTAACAGTACTCATTTTTGATGTTTTTTGACCACAGCTATTTGCAGACCCCCTATAGGGCGATGCCAACGAGGGCTTCGGCGGCCGTTTTGCTCAAGACTGTCCCCAGCGACTAGTCATTTAAGAACGTCCCCAATGACTAGGTGTGGTTGCTGCCAAGGAGTGTCCCGGGGTGCCGGCACAGACGATATGAGCAGGACATAAAAACATTGAGAGCCCCTGCTGCATGAAAGACCGCGGATTAGGCCGACAATGGTGAGTGTCTAATCCAACCGTGGCGGCCACGCCGCATTCATGGAAGGGGCTCCCATGCTCGATACTACCACCTTCATCGGCCTCGACGTCCACGCCCGCTCGATAAAGGCCGTCTCCCTCGACGTCATGACCGGGGAGGTACGTGCCGCGACCTTCGGCTACGACGCCGGCGCCGTCGCGGAGTGGGTCCGTTCCGTGGACCCCAGGGCCAGGTGCGTGTACGAGTCCGGGGTCACGGGCTTCGACCTGCAGAAGAGGCTCTCCGGCCTGGGGGTCGGCTGCGCGGTCGGCGCCGTCTCGAAGATGATCAAGCCCAGCGCGGACAGGCGCAGGAAGAACGACCGCAACGACGCCGAGTT